>JBLHMX010000100.1:0-10177 GCA_047622625.1 Paracoccaceae bacterium
TTGAAGGTTTAAAAACCCCTGCGATCGCATTGAATAACGTGGTTTTTCCGGCACCGTTTGGCCCGATCAATCCCGTGATCGACCCTTTTTTGATGTTCAGGGTCGCGCCATTAACCGCTTTGAACCCGCCAAAACTTTTGTGAATATCTTCAACGACGATCATGTCGTGTGCCCCCCCAAGCCATCATGTGCAAACAGCCCGAAGTTGCCTTCGGGCTGTTGCTTTTTCAAATCAAACGGATCGGATTACCGAAATCCAACTGTAGTGTTCTTGCCATCTGCAACAACGATTTCACGGTAGTTACCAGCACTTTCGCCAGCACCGATCAATTCAACAGCAGAGGCGCCAACATAGTCGACTTCTCCGCCATCAGCCAAAATCTTTAGGCCTTTTGCCAACTCACCAGGGTAAATCTTAGTTCCCGGAGCGTTTGCAACCGTAAAGATGTGGTCTTTAAGATCAGCGGAAGCGGACGAACCGGCTGATTGCATGGCCAACATGATCAGCGCCGCAGCGTCATATGCCTCTGCAGAATAAGGTGATGTAGCGTCAAAGCCCGCACCTTCGCCCATAGTCACATACATACCCATACCCGGGCTGTCGTTACCTGCGATTTGACCAAATGAACCGTCAAGCTCGGCGCCGATAACTTTTGGCAGATTGTCACCGATCATGCCGCCTGGCAGAACGAATTGGTCGTATGCACCTGAATCAAGCGACGCGCGGATGATACCAGCACCACCTTGGTCAAGATAACCAGCAACAACCAGAATATCTCCACCAGCAGCGGCCAAGGCCCCAACTTCTGAGGAGTAATCTGCTTTGCCGTCTTCGTGGCTGGCGTTAATCGTGATGTTGCCACCCATAGCTTCGTAAGCACCGGCAAACGCATCGGCCAAACCTTTACCATAGTCATTGTTGGTATAAGTCAGGGCAACAGACTTGATGCCTTTTTCCATCAGGATTTCAGCCATAACCTGGCCTTCACGTGCATCCGAAGGGGATGTGCGGAAAAACAGACCGTCATCTTCAGCCGTAGAAAGTGCAGGCGAAGTTGCGGATGGTGAAATCATAACAACGCCGTTTGGGCGTGCTACGTTTTGCAGGATCGCACCAGTCACACCGGAACAGTCGCCACCAACAATGGCGTTAACCTTGTCCGCAGTGATTTGGCGTTCAGCAACAGCCATAGCTGCCGCGGAATCGATGCACGTGCTGTCGCCACGAACTGACACAACAGTCGAGCCGTCTAACAATGCGCCAGATGTCGAAACTTCGGACATCGCCAATTCAGCACCAGCCGCCATTGGGCCGGTCAGGCTTTCAATCGGGCCAGTAAAGCCAATGATCACGCCTAGTTTAATTTCTTCGGCGGCAACACCGCCTGCAAACATTGCTGATGCCGCAGTGGCAAGCAAAAGTTTTCTCATTTGTATTCTCCCATATGTAAATTCAGTACCCATCATCTTAGTCAGGGCCTTCGTAAAAGAAAAGCCTGCAGTTACAGTCGCGTGAAGTATGTTGTTCTTGTCTGTGATCACGTTGTTGAAATGCGGGAAGCAAATGGCTTGAACGGCGTTTGAAACCCTGTTTCTATGCGATAAAGCCCTGTATTGAGCCCTTCACCGGGCGTATGATTGGAATGTGATATGAGAATATACGGCGTCTGGATCATTGTGTTCAACATCTTTTTGGCGGCGTTTTCTTTTCCGGCGGTCGCTGGATCAGTGCAGATTACGCCTATGGCAACAGGTTTGGACCAGCCTTGGGCCATAGGATTCTTGCCAGATGGCGGCTGGTTAATCACGCTTCGTGGTGGTCAATTGCGGCATTACCAAGCGAACGGCGAATTTAATCCGGTGAACGGCGTACCCAAGGTGGCTGCACGCGGGCAGGGTGGTCTGCTTGATGTAGTGGTGGCGCGTGATTTTGCCCAAAGCCGCACAATCTTTCTAAGCTATTCCAAAAAGATCGGTAGTACAGTTGGCACAGCACTTGCTTCAGCAGTGCTGTCAACGAACGCGCGTCAGCTTGAAGATGTGAAACTTCTGTTTCAGATGAAAACGCCATCAACAAGTTCCAAACATTTTGGCGGTCGTATTGTCGAAGCGCCGGACGGTGCTTTGTTTTTAACGCTAGGCGAGCGCGGCGACCGCCCTTCGGCGCAAGATTTAAGCAATCACAACGGCACTGTCATTCGTGTACGTCGCGACGGAAGCTTGCCAAATGACAACCCGAAAATTGGCGGGCTGCCCGAAATTTGGTCTTTTGGCCACCGTAATCCACAAGGCGCGGCTTTGGATGCCAGGGGAAGGCTTGTGGTGGTTGAACACGGTGCACGCGGGGGTGATGAGGTCAATTATATCAAGAAAGGCGCAAATTACGGTTGGCCAATTATTGCATATGGGCGGCATTATACAGGCGGAAAAATCGGCGTAGGCACCCACAACGAAGGCATGGAGCAGCCAAGTTTTCATTGGGACCCATCAATCGCGCCATCTGGTTTCATGATCTATTCTGGCGAGTTGTGGTCAGATTGGAAAGGCGATTTCTTTGTGGGATCGCTTAAGTTTGATTACATTTCCCGACTGGAAATTCAGCGTGGAAAGCTGCGTGAAGTCGAGCAAATCAAAAGCCCGGAAACCGCAAGAGTGCGCGACGTGCGACAAGCGCCCGATGGGTCGATTTGGTTTTTGTCCGTAGATAAAGGGACCGCGTTTCGTATGGTACCTGCAGGCAATTAGGCGGCAAGAATTCGGAATTGCGGCTGATTGCTTTGGTTTCAAGCCAAGTTCAAGCTTAAACACGGCACACTATCGATGTTTCTGCCAAACATCTGCCACTCGGCATCTTGATCGGGATGCGGTTGGTCTTTCTTTTCAATAATACATGTGGCGGAGAGACAGGGATTCGAACCCTGGGAACCCGCAAGGGCTCAACGGTTTTCGAGACCGCCCCATTCGACCACTCTGGCACCTCTCCACAAAGTGTTCGGGTCTGAACTGTGCTGTGTTTAGTGCGCCTAAGGGGGACAATCAATGGGCGTTTTCATTGCTCGGTAGGGTTGCGCCTAATCTCTAAACACGGTCTCGAATTTGTGTTTTTGTATAGGTCTGATATGTGGGTTGTATTGAATTGATCTAAATCGAAAGCTCCTATTTATGTTGCGCAAACTTGGCTTATCTTTGATCATCCTAATTGCCCTGCCGTTTGTAACTTATGCGCAAACCCACGTTCAAAAGCTGGATCAGTTGCTTGATCTGATCGAGTATTCTGAAATTTTTGACGATGTGCGGCCGTCGGTTCTGGGACTTTTGGAAACAGGACAGGTGCCAAAAGAGTCTCTGCTTGGGATCAAATGGAAAGCAGCAACTGCGGAACACTTTGACGATGCACAAATGCGGGAAAAGGTTGAGGCCGAGTTACTTGTGGCCCTGCCAGAAGCGGACCTCGATATCCTTATCCCGATTTTTTCGGATGATTTCGCCCGCCGGATTTCAAAACTTGAACTTAATGCACAAAACGAAGGAACCCCGGAATTTCGCACCGCAAAAGGGGCTGAAATCGCGCTGGAACTTGCCAATGCTAATCCGGATCGAATGGAATTGTATTTCACGATGATGGAAACGCTTGGCATGGTCGATCAGGGCGTTTCTATAGTTATGAATGTACAATATGCTTTGCTAAGTGGTGCGTCGGCAAATAACATTCTACCCGCACTGATGACCGATGCAGAAATCTTACAGCAAATTGGATCATTTGAACCCCAGATACGAAGCTATATGTTTGATTCTATTCTAGGCTTCACCGCGTTCACTTATCAAAGTCTGTCAGATGACGAAGTGGCGAAATACATTGATATATTGAACCGTCTGGAAGTTTCACGGTTCTATTCGATCCTTGGTCAAGTAGCGGGGGATGTTCTGACCGCGGAATTCGCGGCCTTTGCGGCAAAGCTGGGGCAACTGCCCGATCAGCGGGATTTGTAGGCCAGAAAGGCTTGACAATCCCGACCCTCTGACCGATACACCGCCATCCTCCGGACCTCTCTGGAAGAAATGTAATCTCGGCCCTTAAGGGGCGCGCTGTTTGAGGCGTCGGTTTAAACTGACACGAACACCCATTTGGGGGCCACAGGACGCGGTTGTTAAAAGGAAACCTGCGCATGTTCGCAGTACTTAAAACTGGTGGCAAGCAGTATAAAGTGGCTAATGGCGACGTTCTGAAAGTTGAAAAACTTGTGGGCGACGCGGGCGAAACGATCCAGTTCAATGAAGTTCTGATGCTTGGCGGTGACACGGTCACTGTTGGCGCACCTATGGTTTTGGATGCGGCCGTTCAGGCGGAAATTCTGGAACAGATCAAAGGCCCGAAGCTTATTCACTACGTCAAACGGCGTCGTAAGCACTCGAGCCAGCGCAAAAAAGGCCATCGGCAATTGCTGACGGTTCTGCGTGTGACCGATATTCTGGCCAAAGGCGCCGGAAAATCCGGTGTTGCGGCGGCTGTTGGCGGCTCGTTAAGTGTTGCTGCGGATGTTGAAGCAGCGCCTGCTAAGGCCGCTCCTAAGAAGGCCGCGCCGAAAAAAGCTGCGGCTGCAAAGCCTGCTGCTGGGTCTGATGATCTTAAATTGCTGTCTGGTGTTGGCCCGGCGCTTGAGAAAAAGCTGGTTGCTGGTGGCGTTACGACATTCGCGCAAATCGCGGCATGGAATGCCGATGATATTGCTGCTATGGATGAAAAACTATCATTCAAAGGCCGGATCGAACGTGAAGGCTGGGTTGCTCAGGCAGCTGAGCTGGCTAAAGCTTAATAGGAGAAAACGATATGGCACATAAAAAAGCAGGCGGCTCATCCCGCAACGGTCGTGACTCCGCAGGTCGGCGTCTTGGCGTTAAAAAATTCGGCGGCGAGCTGGTGAAATCCGGCAATATCTTGGTCCGTCAACGTGGCACCAAGTGGTGGCCGGGTGAAAATGTTGGCCTTGGCCGCGATCACACGATTTTCGCCACGTCCCCAGGCCATGTGAAATTTCACAAGGGTCTTAAGGGCCGCACATTTATATCAGTCCTCCCGGCCGTGGAGGCCGCAGAGTAAGCCGCACCCCGGCACATGATTAAATCTTAAGGGGATCGGCGTAGATAGCGCCGGTCCCTTTTTTCGTTGTGAGCGCTAGGAGGCCCTCATGCCTGTTGAAATCCTTGGCTTTTTAGTCTTTGCCGCCTCGCAAGTCGGCACACCTGGCCCCGCAAACATGGCGCTTTTGGCCACGGGTGCGCGGTTTGGCTTGCGGCCTGCTTTGCCGTTTGTGGCAGGCGTGGCCCTTGGCAAGCAGCTGATCATCTGGCCGATCGGGTTTGGCTTGATGACCCTTGCTGACACGCAGCCCTGGTTGTTTGTGGCACTGAAATGGGCCTCGGTCGCCTATATTTTTTGGCTGGCCTACAAGGTTGCGTTTTCCAGCCTGAAACCGGGGCAGGCGGGGGATCACCCGCCGGGTTTTGCCTCTGGTCTATTCGTGCATCCGCTTAACCCCAAGGCTTGGGCTATGATCCTGACGGGGTTCACAAGTTTTACTGATCCCAGCGGTGACAGGTTGGAAGCTACAGCCATCATAGCCATATGTTTGCTGTCGGTTCAGGCCATCTTGCACCCACTTTGGACGTGGGGCGGCGCGCGGTTGGCGCGTCATGTTGTCGGGTCGAGATACGAGCGTTTGTTGATGTTCACCCTTGCGGGGTTAACCGTTGTAAGTGTGATTTATGTTTTGATATTAGGAAGATAGAAATGAGACCTGAAGTCATTTCCCGCCAATCTGTCATCGCGACCGGTCGCATTTCTCTGCGCCCATTTCACGACTCGGATGCGTCGCTTGTGGCGCAATACGCCAATGATAGGCGTGTCGCACAGATGACGACTTCGATCCCGTTTCCGCTGTCATTTGAGGCTGCTGAAGAATTTGTTAATCGTTCGCTCGCAGCGGATCGTTCCGAAGACGTGTGGGTCATTGACGGCGTAGCAGCGGGTGGTTCTGCGTTGCTTGGCGTGGTTTCGCTGAAATACCTTGATCGCGATCAATCTGAAATCGGCTATTGGGTGGCGCCCGCGTTTTGGAACCAAGGGTTTGCAAGCGAGGCGGTGAATGCTCTTTTGGGGGCCAACCCCCATGCAAATCGGTCTGTGGTTGCCAGTGTATTTCATGACAATCCGGCCTCGGCCAAAGTGCTAACAGCGGCTGGGTTCGCCTTGCTAGGCGAGGCTGAAGCATTTTCGTTGGCGCGTCGTCAACATGTGCCGACTTGGACCTATCTTAAGACGTTGTAAACATTGTCACCGCGCGCCGTTGCGCGTAGTAGGACCAAAAGGCGGTATCCATGAAATTCCTTGATCTTGCAAAAGTCACTATTCGATCTGGTGCGGGCGGCAACGGCTGTATCTCGTTTCGGCGTGAAGCACATGTTGAATATGGCGGCCCCGATGGCGGCGATGGCGGGCGAGGTGGTGACGTTTGGGTTGAAGTGGTCGATGGTCTAAATACCCTGATCGATTTCCGGTATCAGCAGCACTTCTTTGCCCAGAATGGCAAATCCGGCATGGGCAAGGCACGATCTGGCCCTGACGGCACCGATATTGTGTTGCGGGTGCCCGTTGGTACCGAAGTTCTGGACGAGGACCAAGAGACCGTGATTGCCGACCTGACCCAGCTTGGCCAGCGGGTATTGCTGATCAAAGGCGGCAACGGCGGCTTTGGCAATCTGCATTTCAAATCATCCACCAACCGCGCGCCGCGCCGCGCCAATTCTGGCCAGCCAACGATTGAACGCGAAGTTTGGTTGCGTTTAAAATTGATCGCTGATGCGGGCTTGTTGGGCCTTCCGAACGCCGGGAAATCGACGTTTCTGGCGGCTACGTCGAACGCACGGCCCAAGATTGCGGATTATCCGTTCACCACGCTCCACCCCAATTTGGGTGTGGTTGGCGTGGATGGTTCCGAGTTTGTAATGGCCGATATTCCTGGCCTGATCGCAGGGGCCCATGAAGGCAAAGGCATCGGGGATCGTTTTCTTGGCCACGTCGAACGATGTGCCGTACTTTTGCACCTTGTTGATGCGACTTCGGAAACCGTTGGTGAAGATTACAAAGTTATTATCAATGAGTTAGAACAATACGGTGGCGAACTTGCGGATAAACCCCGGATAACTGCGTTGAATAAAATCGATGCGTTAGACGAAGACGAGCGCGCCGAAAAGCTGGCCGAATTGCAAGCCGTACATGCGGGGCCAGTGGCGCTTATGTCTGGTGTTTCGCGCGAAGGTTTGACCGAAGTATTGCGCAGCTTACGCCGAGCAATCGACAGCCGTAACAAAGTCGAAGCAGAGGCTGGGCAGGAGCAGGTCGTGTGGCAACCTTAAGCTCTTTCAAAGGCGCAAAACGGCTGGTTCTGAAAATCGGCTCGACCCTTTTGGTTGACGTTGAAACGGGTGAACTGCGGCTGGATTGGCTGCAAGACCTTGCTAAAGATGTGGCACAAGCGAAATCCCAAGGCCGCGATGTGATGATCGTGTCGTCCGGATCCATCGCATTGGGTCGCCGGGTGTTGGGCCTGCCTTCGGGGGCATTGCCGCTTGAACAAAGTCAGGCCGCCGCCGCGGTGGGTCAAATTCGCCTTGCGCGCGCTTATGAAGCAGCCCTTGAACCTCATGGCATCACCACGGCGCAGGTTTTGGTGACACTTGAAGACAGCACCAATCGGCGGCGTTATCTGAATGGCCGCGCCACGCTTGGAACCCTGCTGTCACTTGGCGTCGTGCCAATTGTGAACGAAAATGATACCGTAGCGACCGATGAAATTCGCTTTGGCGACAATGACCGTTTGGCTGCACAGGTCGCGGGCATGGCGGGGGCCGATTTGTTGATCCTGTTGTCTGATGTGGATGGGCTATACACCTCTAACCCGAAGGTTAACAAAGAGGCGGAGCACATTGAATTTATAGAAGAAATAACGCCCCAGATCGAAGACATGGGTGGTGAGGCGATCAACGAAGCCTCAAAAGGCGGGATGGCGACCAAGTTGATGGCGGCCAAAACGGCGACGGCTGCAGGCTGCGCGCTGATTATCATGGAAGGCGATGTTTCCCGCCCTTTGCGCGCGCTGGAAAGCGGCGCAAGACACAGTTGGTTCGCCGCCAAAAATGACCCGCAAGTCGCCCGCAAACAATGGATCGCAGCAATGAAACCACGCGGTGATTTGCATGTGGATGCCGGCGCGGCGAATGCATTATTGAACGGGAAATCCTTGTTGCCTGCTGGCGTAACCGTTGTTTCAGGTGAATTTTTGCGAGGTGATCCCGTATCAATTATTGGCCCTGCTGGGCAATCTCTTGGCAAAGGTTTGGCAGGCTATGATTGGCGTGAAGCCAATGAAATCAAAGGTCGCCACAGCCGCGAAATTGCCGATATTCTGGGCTACCCGGGTCGGGCCGCCCTTATTCACAGGGACGATATGGTGTTATGAGCGATATAAAATCTATGATGGCGGAAATTGGCAGAAATGCACGCACGGCCTCGCAAGAGCTGGCGTATGCAAGTGCCGAACGCAAACACGCAGCCCTGATCGGTGCCGCCGAGGCCGTTTGGCGGCGGCGTGACGATATTATTGAAGCCAATGCAAAAGACATGGATTTTGGCCGCGACAAGGGCCTTAGCCCGGCGATGATGGACCGCCTGATGCTGGAGGAAGACCGAATTCGCGGTATCGTCGATAGTTTACGCACAGTAGCCGAACAGCGTGATCCCGTTGGCGAAGTGACTGCCGAATGGGACATGGCGTCGGGTTTACACATTCGGCGTGTTCGCACGCCGCTTGGTGTGATCGGCGTGATCTATGAAAGCCGCCCGAATGTCACGGCTGATGCCGGGGCTTTGTGCCTAAAGGCCGGAAACGCGGTTATTCTACGCGGTGGCTCGGAAAGTTTTCATTCTTCAAGCTTAATCCACGAATGTCTTGTGGATGGATTGGTAAAAGCAAATTTGCCGGCAACGACAATCCAATTGGTTCCGACCCGCGATCGCGCCGCCGTCGGCGAGATGTTAACCATGATCGATTCAATCGACGTGATCGTACCCAGAGGCGGCAAAGGTCTGGTTGGCCGGGTTCAAGCCGAAGCGCGGGTGCCTGTTTTTGCCCATTTGGAAGGCATCTGTCACATCTATGTGGACAAAGCAGCCGATATGGAAAAGGCCCGCGCGGTCATAGTCAATGCAAAAACCCGCCGCACAGGCATATGCGGATCAGCCGAATGCTTGTTAGTGGACCGGGCCTTCTTTGAAGCACATGGTGCGCCATTCGTCAGCGATTTAATTGGGGCAGGGGTCGAAGTTCGCGCTGATGGCGACTTGTTAACCATCGATGGCACTGTCAAAGCCACCGCCGATGACTTTGGCCACGAATTCCTTGATATGATAATTGCCGCCAAAATTGTCGATGGTGTTGAAGGCGCGATCGATCACATCCGCACCTTTGGCAGTCAGCATACAGACGCGATCCTCACCGAAGATGATAGGGCTGCTGATATGTTCTTTCAAAGGCTCGACAGCGCAATTTTGATGCGCAATGCCTCGACCCAATTCGCAGATGGTGGTGAATTTGGAATGGGTGCTGAAATCGGCATCGCCACGGGAAAAATGCACGCACGTGGCCCTGTTGGCGCGTCTCAACTGACATCTTTCAAATATCTTGTTGATGGCGACGGCACGATTCGGCCTTAAATTCCAATTGGTCAAAATATTCTCGCCGAGGGCTAGTTCTGCCAATAAAAAAACCCGCCAAAACTTGACGGGCTCAAAAGTCAGTTGTGAGCCGCTCAGGAAGAGTTAGCGACCCCAGGTCCGGATAACCCCGCAATCCATATGAACGAAATTGGAACGGGAGTATTTTCCAACGCCGCCCGAATTGCAGGCATAGCCCGCACGGGCTACTTGACCGACCGACCGCGAATTCATCCGCAAATCAGCCGCCATACCCTTCATGTGAAGGGAATTCTTTGCAACGCCCCGACCGCGAGACCGCAACATAGCGTTGGTACGTGGGCTGCGATAGCCCGACAACATTTGAAAAGGTTCCGTAGTGTCAAGCAATTGGTGCGAGGCCGCGATAATGTCAATGTTACGCGAGTC
>JBLHMX010000101.1:0-10028 GCA_047622625.1 Paracoccaceae bacterium
GCCAACCTTTTAAGCGTTGTAATTCGCGGCGAAGTTCTTGGTTTTGCTCGTAAATATTACCATAGGATTGAAAATCACTGACCATCCGGCTTAACTTTGCAACCGGGACCAAAGCCCAATCAAGACGTGGCACCAGCGTATCAATCAGGGCCGATCGCATCTGTTCGACCCTAGGATTATCAATGCGCCACAAAAGAAAAATGCCAAGCAGCAATACCACCAAAATCCCGATCAGCACTTTTCTGATCGAACGGCCGTATTCCTGATCTGCGTGACGGTCACGGGCCAATTGAAATCCTTTGCCTAAATCGGATTAGGTTTCAGCTTTCGTAGTCAATTACATGCTGAAGCTGCTTTTCATATTCCAGCGCTTTACCGGTGCCCATGGCAACACACGTCAGCGATTCTTCGGCAACGGAAATGGCAAGACCAGTTTGTTCGCGCAGGGCCAGATCAAGATCACCTAACAAAGCGCCGCCGCCAGTTAACATAACACCGCGATCCACGATATCCGCAGCCAAATCGGGCGGCGTGGCTTCAAGTGCGCTCATCACCGCCTCGTTGATTTGCTGTACGGGTTCAGACAGGGCTTCGGCGACTTGCGCTTGGGTGATTTCGATTTCTTTGGGAACACCGTTCAAAAGATCGCGTCCGCGAATGGTCATGGCGGCACCGCGGCCATCATCAGGCATACGGGCCGTGCCAATAGACGTTTTAATCCGTTCGGCCGTTGCTTCGCCGATCAGTAGGTTTTGTTGCCGACGTAAATAGGAAATAATCGCGTCATCCATGCGGTCACCACCGACACGAACCGAACGCGCGTAAACGATGTCACCCAGCGATAGCACTGCAACTTCAGTGGTTCCGCCGCCGATATCGACAACCATCGAACCGGTCGGATCGGTAATCGGCATGCCCGCCCCAATGGCCGCGGCAATCGGTTCAGCAATCAGGCCAGCCTTGCGCGCGCCTGCCGACAAAACCGACTGGCGAATGGCGCGTTTTTCAACGGGCGTGGCACCATGCGGGACGCAGACGATGATTTTTGGTTTGGTAAAAGTCGTGCGCTTATGAACTTTGCGGATAAAGTGTTTAATCATCTCTTCAGCCGTATCAAAATCAGCAATCACGCCATCACGCATCGGGCGAATTGCCTCGATCGAACCAGGTGTGCGACCCAACATAAGTTTGGCGTCTTCACCAACCGCAAGCACGGTTTTGCGCCCGTCTTTGATGTGATAGGCGACCACTGAAGGCTCGTTCAGGATGATGCCTTTGCCTTTGACGTAGACAAGGGTATTTGCCGTACCAAGGTCAATCGCCATATCAGCGGAAAAAAGACTCGATAACATCCCCAGCATGTGTTCGGAATTCCTGCTATTTGTCGCTATTATCGCGGGTTAGCCAAAGAATCCTTTGCAGGATCCGGTGACCGCGAGACTTGTCTTTTATATGCGCTTGATTGTTGTGACGTAAAGGGGCGGGGGCAAGAATGTTGGGCGCGATTTCGCTTAGTCTTGCCATGTGATTTTAGGCCGAACCCCAAGGAAGGGTTCGATCCAATTCAAGGTAACGCACGTTAAGACAACATCACAACTATTGTGGCGCTGTTTTCATCCGTCGTACCAACAACTTGTTCAATGCGTTTACATAGGCCTTGCCTGACGCCAACACGGTGTCGGTATCCGAACTTTGCCCCGTCACGATCTTGCCGTCTTCTTCCAAACGAACCGAAACTGTCGCCTGTGCATCAGTGCCTTCGGTCACGGCACTTACTTGATAAAGCTGCAGGTGCGCGTGATGTGGGAACAGGGCTTTGACGGCATTAAATACAGCGTCGACCGGGCCGTCGCCGTGGGCGGTGACATCATGATCGGTTCCATCAATCGTCAGCGTCAACTCGGCCGATTGTGGGGCTTGAGAACCACAAACCACCCGCAAAAACTTGATCTGAATATGGCTATTTGCGGCATTTGTGGCGCTGTCGGTCATCAGGGCAACCAGATCGTCGTCAAACACTTCTTTCTTGCGATCAGCCAATGCTTTGAACCGCACAAAAACGTCTTTCAACTGATTGTCACCCAGCTCGTATCCCAGATCGCCCAACTTAGCCCGCAAAGCCGCACGGCCGGAATGTTTGCCCATGACAAGATTGGTTTCTGAAAGGCCGATATCTTCAGGGCGCATAATCTCGAAGTTTTCAGCGTTTTTCAGCATGCCGTCTTGATGAATGCCGCTTTCATGGGCAAATGCATTCTTGCCAACAATAGCCTTGTTAAATTGCACCGCAAATCCGCTGACTGTTGCAACCATGCGGCTTGCTTGCATAATCTTGGTGGTATCGATGCCCGTCCGATAAGGCAGGATGTCGTTGCGCACCTTTAAGGCCATCACAACTTCTTCCAGGGCAGTGTTGCCCGCGCGCTCACCCAAGCCGTTGATTGTGCACTCAATTTGACGCGCACCTGCTTCAACTGCGGCCAATGAATTGGCTGTCGCCATGCCAAGATCATTGTGACAATGAGTGGCGAATATAATTTCGTCGGCACCGGGCACATTGTTGATCAGCATATCGATCAAGGCAGCGCTTTCACGCGGCGCGGTATAGCCAACGGTGTCAGGAATGTTGATTGTGGTCGCCCCAGCTTTGATCGCAATTTCAACGACACGGCACAGATAATCATGTTCCGTGCGGGTGGCGTCCATTGGCGACCATTGCACGTTGTCACATAGATTTCGCGCGTGGGTCACCGAGTTGTGGATGACCACGGCCATTTCATCTTTGGTCAGGTTTGGGATGTCGCGGTGCAAGGGTGACGTACCGATAAAGGTGTGAATGCGGGGACGTCGCGCGTGTTTCACCGCCTGCCATGCACGATCTATGTCGATTTCTTTTGCTCGGGCAAGGCCGCAGATGACAGATGTTTTCGCCAGTTTAGCAATCTCGCTGACGGCTTCAAAATCGCCGTCGGATGCGATTGGAAATCCGGCTTCAATAATATCAACGCCCATGTCATCCAACAGGGCCGCAATTTCAAGCTTTTCGCCGTGAGACATGGTAGCACCTGGCGATTGTTCGCCGTCGCGCAAAGTTGTGTCGAATATCAGGACATGATCCTGTTCGGATTTTGATGAGTTTGTCATTGAATTATCCAGGTTTTTCTTAGCGTTATGGTTCTGATTTTGGCGCGATGGATGATCCTCTGAGCGGACGCGCCTTAACAGGCACGCTCAGAGGCAGCTAAGAAGTAGGAGAAGCGCAGAAATCGGCCGCATAGGGGCCGATGCCAAAGGAGTGATATGTCTGCGCGCGTTCATAAGCCAAACTATAGCGCGCAATTTGGGAAGTTAAAGGGGCATTTTGGATGCAGGCCGTTTGGCAATAAGCAGCTCACCAATCCAAACTGGAAAACAAGTTATTCTTCCACCAAACGCCCGTCTTTCCACACGCCGTCGCTGACTATGCCGCTGGCATATTGCATTTTGCCTGCGCCTTGGCGCTTACCTTGGGTGAAAAAGCCGGAATAGACATCGCCATTGGCGTAGGTTGCGACACCTTCGCCGTCGATCTCGCCGTCTTTCCAGTGGCCAGCGTATTTGAAACCATCCGGCATGGTGATTGATCCATCGCCAGCTCTTTGGCCTGCGATGAAATCACCTGCATAAATCGTTCCGTCAGCATAGACCGCTTCGCCTTGGCCATGGCGTAAACCATCTGACCATTGGCCGACATATTTATAGCCGTCACCATACGTCATTGTGCCTTGCCCGTGATTTTTTGCGTTCTGGAATTGCCCGTCATAGATCAAGCCATTGGCATAGGTCGCTAAACCCTTGCCCTCGATCACACCCCTGATCCAGCCGCCAGCATAGGTTGATCCATCGGAATAGGTTATTTCACCCTGGCCGTGCGCCAGATCGTCTTTGAACCCGCCTGAATAAATCGAGTTATCCGGATAAGTGACGCGGCCTTGGCCTTCAATACTGCCTTGTTTCCAATCGCCGTCATAAATGTAACCGTCATTACCGGTAAACAGACCCTTGCCTTGGCGTTTGTCGTTTACAAACCCGCCTTCATAGGTATCGCCGTTTGCATATTGCACAAGCCCGGTGCCGTGGCGTTGGCCATTGACTAACAGCCCTTCGTATACGTCGCCATTGGCTTGGGTCAGCACGCCTAAGCCGTTGATTTGACCGTTCTTCCAAGCGCCCTTATATCCCAACCCATCAGGCATGGTCAGCGCGCCTTGACCTTCACGTACACCGCTGATGATGTCGCCTTCATAGATGGCCCCGTCTGGATAGGTGATCTTGCCGCTACCATCTTTAATGCCTTTGACCCAGTCACCAGCATATCTATAGCCGTTAGGGCTGGTCATAATGCCTGCACCGTGATGCAGCGCATTTTCAAACCCGCCTTCGTATTTCACACCATTTGCGTAACGCGCGACACCGTCGCCTGAAATTTTGCCATCGATCCAGCTGCCAACATATGTGCCGCTGTCCGCAAAGGTAATTTTGCCTTCGCCTTCGGGTTTGCCAGCGGCAAAAGACCCTTGATAGACCGACCCATTTGGAAACTGTGCAACGCCGTCGCCGCGAATTTCGCCTTCAAACCAATCGCCAGTATATTCATACCCGTTAGGCAAGCGATAGGTTCCTGTGCCGTGTTGTTTACCGTCTTTGAACGTGCCTTCGTAAATGCCGCCCGTTTCTTCGTATTCTTTTGTAATAACTTCGCCTGAAGATTGTGCGGTTACCACCTGCGTGCTGGCAGCCAAAGCCAGCGAAACGGCAAATGCCTGAAGAAATGTGCTGCGTTTTGTCAAATCGTGATCTCAGAGCGTCGCTCTGGCCTCCGCCTCGGGTTATGGTTGGGTCCACCACTGGCAACCCTAAAGGGTTGGGTTTTACCTGACAATGTTTTTTCCAATTGTGTGTTGTTCAAGCAAGGTTCATCCTTTCGCTTGAAATAGGTTCTGCTAAGAATGCGACAATGCAGACCTAAGGGGAAGTACTATGGTAGAAAAGTTTCGTCTGACAATGGCGCAATTGAACCCAACGGTTGGTGATCTAATTGGCAACCGCGCCAAAGCCGTTGAGGCTTTCGTGGCAGCCAAGGCAGCTGGGGCTGATATGGTCGCGCTGCCAGAAATGTTCATAACAGGCTATCAGGTGCAAGATCTGGTGATGAAACCGGCGTTCACCGCGGATGCAATGGCACAAATCGCGGCGTTGGCCGTTGAGTGTGGCGATGGCCCTGCAATGGGCATTGGCGGGCCACTGTTGGAAGACGGCAAGCTTTATAACGCGTATTACGTATTGAAAGACGGCAAGATTTCGGCGGTGGTCAAGAAACATAATCTACCGAATGAAAAGGTGTTTGACGAACATCGCTTGTTTGATGTGGGTGAAATTTCCGGCCCTTATGCGGTTGCCGGCCTGCGCATAGGCACGCCGATCTGCGAAGATGCTTGGCATGTGGATGTGTGCGAGGCCTTGGGCGAATCTGGTGCCGAAATTTTGTTGGTGCCGAATGGGTCGCCCTATTTTCGCGATAAATTTGACCGCCGCGTTGGCCATATGGTGGCACGCGTGGTCGAAACCGGATTGCCGTTGGTCTATCTGAACATGGTTGGCGGGCAAGACGATCAAGTGTTTGACGGCGGTTCGTTTGTTTTAAATCCCGGCGGTGCGTTGGCCGTACAGATGCAAATTTTCGACGAAGAAATCACCCATGTGGATTTCGAACGCGGTGATGATGGCTGGCGGGCCTTGCCGGGCGAACTTAAAACATTTCCCGATGTGTGGGAACAGGATTACCGTGTGATGGTTGAAGGCCTGCGCGATTATATGGGCAAAACTGGCTTCAAAAAAGTTTTGCTGGGCCTTTCGGGCGGCATCGACAGTGCAATCGTGGCTGCGATTGCTGTTGATGCATTGGGGCCGGACAACGTGCGGTGCGTCATGCTGCCCTCGGAATTCACAGTGCAAACATCGCTGGATGATGCGGCGGCGGTCGCGGCAGCTTTGGGGTGTCAGCTTGACAATGTGCCGATTTCGGCAGGTCGTGCGGCCATCACCGAAACATTGGCCCCGATGTTTGAAGGGCGTGCCGCAGATGTGACGGAAGAGAATATTCAGTCGCGCCTGAGGGGGCTGTTATTGATGGCAATGAGCAACAAGTTTGGCGAAATGCTGCTGACGACTGGCAATAAATCCGAGGTGGCGGTGGGCTATGCCACGATCTATGGCGACATGGCGGGTGGCTATAATCCGATTAAGGATTTGTATAAAATGCGGGTGTTTGAAACCTCGCGCTGGCGCAATTCGCATCACCGCGATTGGATGATGGGGCCAGCAGGCGAGGTCATTCCGAATCGAATTATCGACAAGCCACCAACTGCGGAACTGCGCGCTGATCAAAAAGACAGCGACAGCCTGCCGCCGTACGAAGTGCTTGATGCGATACTGGAGCGGCTGATCGATGAGGATCAATCAGTGGCAGAAATTGTTGCCGCAGGGTTTAATCGTGTTGTCGTTAAACGGGTGGAGCATTTAATCTATATTTCAGAATATAAGCGGTTCCAATCGGCACCCGGTCCGCGCACGTCAGGCAAGGCATTTTGGCTGGATCGCCGGTATCCAATTGCCAATCGCTGGCGCGATGAGGCCTAGGCTGGGGCGCGGCCCCAGACCCCAGAATTTTTGTGGAACAATGATAATCGATTAGTTTGCAGGCTTGTCACCTAGCAAATAACGCGCGCCGGGGCCGTTTTTTGCGGCGGTATCATCGGGGTTATAAAGGCGGCATTTTTCAAGAGACAGGCAGCCGCAACCGATGCAACCGTCAAGGTTATCGCGCAGCTTTGTTAATGTATCGATGCGTTGGTCAAGGGCTGTGCGAAAGACTTTACTTATTTGTGTCCAGTCGGCCTTTGTTGGTGTGCGATTGTCTGGCAACTTGGAAAGTTCGGACTGAATCTGTGGTAAAGTAAATCCGAATTTCTGGGCTATTTGTACGAAAGATAAGCGCCGGATATCGGATCGGCGAAATTGGCGCTGGCCGCCCGTGCTGCGAATAGGGCGTACAAGTCCCTGGGATTCGTAATACCGAATTGCAGAAACGGCTAGGCCTGTACGCTTGGAAAGTGTGCCGATCGGGATCATGGCTGCTTGTTTCACTTTTACCTCATTATTTGCTTGACCTAAAGTTAGGTTTAGTAATTACAGTAAAAAAATCAAGATGGAAAAGGATTTTGCTATGAGCGATGCAGTTTTGGAACATGCCAATATCACAGTCAATGATGTTGCAAAAACCGCCGATATGTTGTGTGAATTATTTGATTGGAAAGTGCGCTGGAAAGGCGAAGTTGGTGCCTCTATTCACGGCGGCTTGTCTTGGCATGTGGGGGCGAAAAATTCGTACTTGGCGTTGTTTTCAATGGGTGGGACAAAAAAACCGACAAACAGCTATGTGACGCCTGGTGGATTGAATCACATCGGGATCGTTGTTGACGATCTTGACCTTGTGGAAAAGCGGGTGGTTGCTATGGGATTTACGCCCACCAGCCATGCAGATTACGAGCCAGGTCGGCGGTTCTATTTTGATGACGACGATGGGATCGAATTTGAAGTGGTGTCTTACCGGTGAAGCAGGCTCCCCCTTCGTAATGATGAAGGGGGGCAGGTCGCCCTGCAATGCCTCAAATACTCGTTACCTGAACCAGTTTTACAGATATCCACTTCGGAAAGGTTAATTTCGACACGGGAATTTTCGGCAGGCTGACGTGGAAATAAAAACGTCAAGAGTCGTGCGGCTGCGAATTTAGAGTTTCAGGGGCTGGGCCGTCTTGTAGGGGTCTGTAATATTTGGATAAAATATATGAACTGAGATTGTTAGACACTGCGCAACTTAAGCAAAGCTTTGGGCAAATTACACGTTATAGTTGCAAATTTACATACACCCAATCTTTTAGTCGCCTTCAAACTCGCACAAAATATGCACGTTCATTCCCATATCAGCCAACTTTTGCCGCCCGCCAAGGGCAGGCAAATCAATGATGAACGCGCAACCAACAACTTCGCCGCCAGCGCGCTCGATCAATTTAATGCCAGCTTCGGCAGTGCCGCCCGTTGCCAATAAGTCATCCACCAGCAGGATTTTGTCACCCGGCTCAATCACATCATCATGCATTCCCATGATCGCCTCGCCGTATTCCAGCGTATAGGGCTGTTCAATCGTCTTGCCCGGCAGTTTACCCTTCTTGCGAATGGGCACAAAACCAAGAGAAAGTTGGTGCGCAATGGCGCCACCAAGGATAAATCCACGTGCTTCAAGCCCGACGACCTTGTCAATTGGTGCACCAGCATAGGGGCGCAAAAGCTGATCAATCGCGATGCGAAAACCACGCGGATCGGCAAACAAAGTGGTGACATCACGAAACTGAATGCCGGGTTTCGGGAAATCAGGGATCGTACGAATGTAATCTTTGACGTCACGCGACGAGGGGGTCATGCTGTTCTCCGGCTGGATTGGTTTACCGGAAACAGTGTTAACCTTTGCGCGCAGGAAACGGAACCGCACATTTGCGGTTTTTGAAAGGTCAGGACATGAAAAACACCCCAGAAACACTACCGCCAAGCGACGCGGATCAACGGCGCGATGTGCAGGCCGTGGTTTGTTACCCGATCGATGATCTTCCACAGCGCCCCATGGACATTTACCGGCAAGCCCGCGTTGATATGGTGAAAATCGACACGGTGTTGGTAAACCCGCGTGACGCTGCTTGCTTCGAGGTTCCTGCCGGGCATTTCTTCCGCATTTATTCGGTTGAAGGCGCGCAAGTTGGCGATCTAAATTTGTTTAACGCGGGCGATCTTTCTGAAAAGTTCTATTCCGGCAAAACCCGGGCATTGCATGGCACTCATCTGTCAACGGGCGATGTGATGTGGTCGGGGTTCCCACATTTACGACCAATGGCGACGATCAGCCATGATACCCTAGATTGGTACGGTTGGGATGGTGACGGTGGGTCGGTGCATGATGTAATTGGAACGCGCTGTGATCCCTATACCAACCGTCTGCTTAGTGGGGTGGATTACCATCATTGTTGTCATAGCAATTTAACGCGGGCGCTGGCGGCCCATACGGGGATGGATTTGGCTGCCGCCGAGGCCCATGCCCATGACGTATTAAACGTGTTCATGTGCACCGGATTTACGCACGACACCCATCAGTATTTCATGAAAGCAAGCCCTGTGCGCCCCGGTGATTATCTAGAGTTTTTCGCCGAGATCGACCTTCTGGGATGCCTGTCTGCCTGTCCCGGTGGCGATTGTTCCACAGGGCATTCTGATGATGCGGCCACGTGTTATCCATTGCTGGTAGAGGTCTTTCAGCCGGTTGATGGCACGCTTGATGGCTGGGAAAGCCCACCTGTAAATGCATATTCCCGGACGCATGGGGTTCACGGGTGACTTGCGCTTTGTGCGGGATATTTGATCCAATTGAAATTAGGGCGCGCGCTTAAGGGTTGCCGTCAATATCCCCATACCAATAAGGGCAAAACCACCCACGCGGTTCAATGTCCGCAGGGTCGATGCCTTGGCTATTCGTGCGCGCATTTGATCGGCAAGCAGGGCGTAGGCCAATGCATTGAGGCCGCCCAGCGTTACAAAGGTAACGATTAAGATGGCGAATTGCGGGGTCAGGGCGGTGTTTGTGTTGATGAATTGCGGTACGAAAGCGATGAAAAAGGCGATGGACTTTGGGTTTAATGCGGTGACTGTCATTGCGTGGCCAAAGACTTTTTTGGCGGCAATTTGGTCTGGTATCATTTCGGCTTGCAGCCCCTTTGTCGGGTTTTTTCGTAAGAACTGAATGCCAAGATAAATCAGATAACCTGCGCCGATCCACTTTAAGACGCCAAACAGACTGGCCGAGGTCGCGACTAACGCGCCAAGCCCGATTAGCGACGTGGTCATCGTGATCAAATCACCGGTTGCCGCCCCCAAGGCGGAGGCCA
>JBLHMX010000102.1:0-9986 GCA_047622625.1 Paracoccaceae bacterium
TAAAGACACTTGAATCTCATTCACTCAGTCCGTCAATGCAAAAGTCGGGTGTTCAAAGACTCCGAGTATATCTTAGGCCGATAAGCAATTCTTTCCTGCTTACTAAAGAGAGTACCAGCCATGAACGCACCGATTTTGAACCGCCAAGAAGGCGATGCGCCTTTCAATAAAGACCCCGCCACGTCTTTCACATTGCCGGCGCGGTACTATTTTAACCGCGAGATATTTGAGCAGGAAAAGGAGTCGATTTTCTACAAAAGCTGGCATTACGCTGGCCATATTTCACAAGTTGCTGAGCAGCGGAGCTATTTTACGACTTCAGTGCATCAACAAAGCATTTTTGTCACCCGTGGCCGCGACGATGAAGTCCGCGCTTTTTACAATGTTTGCGCTCACCGTGGGCACGAGCTTTTGCAGGGCTCGGGCAAGAAGAACGTCATCACCTGCCCCTACCATGCGTGGGCCTATGATTTTGACGGCAAGCTAATCAAGGCGCGGAATTCCGAGAATGTGAGCGGCTTTAACAAGTGTGATTTCTCGCTCAAAGAAGTCAGGCTCGAAGTTTTTTGCGGTATGATAATGATCAATTTGGCACCTGACGCGACACCGTTTGCAGAACAGTTTGATGGTCTTGAGGCGGAAATTCGCAGCTACATGCCATCTGTTGATGACCTGGAATATGCCCAGCGCGACACGTACGAGGTTGACGCCAATTGGAAGGTTCTTATCGACAATTTTCTGGAATGCTACCATTGTCAAACGGCCCACAAGGACTTTGTCGATTTGGTGGATATGGACAGCTACCGGACGATCACGCACAAACGGTATTCTTCGCAATGCGCGGCGGCCCCGCTTAGCACCAACAGCAACGCATACAGTTTTGAACGCGGAGACGTTGATTTCGGCTATGCGGGTTTTTTTGTTTGGCCAAATTTCACCATTTGGATTTATCCGGGTGAGGCCAATCTTTCGGTCCTGCAAATGAACCCAACGTAACCAGAGCGGACGGTCGAGTATCAAGATTGGTTTACGTCCGGCGGAAAGGTGTCGAAACAACTGAAAGAGGCAATCGATTATCAAAAGGACGTTCTGCAACCCGAAGACATTGGTCTGTGTGAAAGCGTGCAGCGCGGGCTTGCTTCGCGTGGGTACAATCAGGGCCGTTTCATTGTCGATGAAGGCAAAACCGAGCTGAGCGAACATGCTGTTCATCATTTTCAGTCGATGGTTGCAGAGGCGCTTGACGCCAAACTCGACGCCGATACTCAAAAATAAAAACAGACAAGGAGGTGATTACCATGAAGAATTTTGAATTTATTGGTTGGGTGCTATTTACAGTCTCAGCATGTTTCTTCGTTGCGTCCGGAGTGCGGAGCGGGGATTTACCCACGCTCGTTGGCAGTCTATTATTTCTAATTGCCTGCTTTTTCTTCATAGTTCCACTGGTCTCTGCCGCGAAAAATCGTTCCGTCAAAGGAGAAATGTAAAGGCTCGTAATGTTACAACTGTTCGACCAACATCCTAGGCTCTGGGTGTGCTTGCTTGAATAATCGCTGGATTTGTAAAAGCTTGTATTCCTAATTTTGCGCCAAGGAAGCGAAGTGGGGAAGAATAATTCCAGCGATGATTTCAAACGCGATGCGGTGAGTGGAATTTGACTGACTATGAAATCCGCATTGCGAAGACTTTTCCCACTTGGGCATGTAGGGTTGTGCAAATCGAACGGAACATGGGCAAATCATCATGCTAAAAGATCGCTACGGAAATAAAGTAACCGTGCAGTCGCAATCCGCACTAGATCATTATGATCATGGTGTTCGGCTATTTCTGGGTGGAGACTATGGCGCCACTGACGCTTTTCGGTCTTCTGTCGAAAAAGACGAAAACTTCGCGCTGGGTTATGTGGCTCTGGCAAGGTCGCTGATGATGTCGGGGCAAATGCCACAAGCGAAAACTGCGATCAACCGCGCGCAAGAACTTAGGCGCAAACTTGACGGTCGCCAAAAGCAACATATCGAATGTGTAGCGCTGCTTCTGACTGGTCAGCCACAAAAGGCGCGTGAGTTGGTTGAAACTCACGTTCGCGATTACCCTCGTGATGTGCTTGTCGCCCAACTTTGCGCAGGTGTCTTTAGTTTGATTGGATTTTCCGGTGAAGTTGGCCGCGAGGCGGAACTGCTTGCTTATACCTCAGCGCTGTTGCCTCATTATGGTGACGACTGGTGGATGATGTCGATGCACGCCTTGTCGTTGTGCGAAACCGGGCAAATTGAGGCGTCAATGGCATTGATGGACAAATCTTTAGCTTTAAACCCCCGCAATGCACATGCCGCCCATTTCAAATCGCACGCACAATATGAGGCTGGCGATACTGCGGCAGGCCGCCGATATCTGACGGGCTGGCTGTCGGAGTATGATGATCGTGCTGTCTTGCATGGGCATTTAAGTTGGCATTCTGCGCTTTGGGCCCTGCACGATGGCGATGAAGCAGCAATGTGGGATGCGATTGACACAGGTGTTGGTCCCGGAGCGGCAAAGGGGCTACCGCTCAATGTTCTTACCGACACGGCAGCAATCTTGTATCGCGCGGAACTTGCGGGGTTGTCAGTGGCGCCAGATCGCTGGTCTGAGCTGAGTGACTACGCCGTGCGGTTTTTCCCTGAGACCGGACAAAGCTTTGCTGACCTACATGCTGCCTTGAGCCACGCGATGGCGGGTAATGGGGATCGACTTGCCCATATTTCGCAAACCGCCAAAGGTTTCGCTGGTGACCTTGTGCAACCCGTAGCACGTGCTTGGGGCGCAATTGCACGCGAAAATTGGAGCGATGCCCTTGCCGAACTTGTGCAGGTCATGGGGACAACCGAACGTCTGGGTGGCAGCCGCGCACAGCGTGATCTTTTGGAACTGACCTATGCAAATGTGCTGTTCAAACTGGGAATGACAGCCGAAGCGCGCCGGTGCCTGACCACACGTAGACCTGTTCTTGCAAGCTCTCCACCGATTGCGGTATTTCACTCTTAGTCTCGGGTTGGGCGGGCGCTAGTCTGCAAGTGCGGTTAAAATGCTACGAAGGCCAGTCTTTTGTCCTTTTTTGACCCAAAGCGATAGCAAACTTGGATAATCTAAGCTTCCGCTGCAGAGAAGACTGAACATGTCGCTGGCCAGTGCACCAGGTTGTCAGCAAAACTGATTTAGCGGCTTTTAGGGGGACTTGCGGTTTACGACGAAGGCTCTTCAGAACTGAAAGCATAAATTACACAACCAGCAAACAGACTAAGCCCGAATAACAGGAAAAGCCCGCTATAAAAATCAGCCGTTGCGGCATATTCAAGGGACACCGATTTCGCCATTGCGCTGGTGACAAACTGCATCAATGCGACGCCGCCAATGGCGAATAAGTTCAACATTGTGATCCCTCTGCCTGTAAGATGTTTAGGTAGAAATAATTGACCATGCGCCATCATCGCTGGGAACGAAGCGCCGAAAAACCCGATTGCTGTAAAGATTATTGCCGAAGTCAGCCAAGTGGTTTCTGGAAAGGCCCAAAGCAGCAGACACAACGCAGCACCGGCCAGATTTCCACCCAGGATCACCCACTTTTTTGAACCGATTAGTCGCTCCATCGGACCGTAAGAAAAAGCACCTAATGCCATTGCCGTTGCCATCATCAATGTAGCTTGACCAATGCCCTGCGCATCAAGTCCGAAAATGTCTTTGAAATATGGCCCTGCCCACAAGCCCCGTAAGCCAGCTGCGGGGACATAATTGACCATCATTAGTGGAAAGATAAGCAGCAAATTGCGGTTCGTCAGAATGGTGAAAAGGTTACCGCTTTGCTGGGTTTCTGAGGCCTCTTTCTCAGGGTCACGCAAGATCATAAACACGGCGATAGCGATCAACAGGGCAGCAGCGGTTAGCCCCCACATAACTTCGCGCCAGCCCCAAAGCTCGACTGCATAAGCCAGCGGGGCCGAGCCTGCCAAATTACCGCTGGTCCCAATCCCCATCATGGCCCCACCTAAAGTTGCGAACAAAGCTTGGGGATAAATGCGGGTAAAGATGTAGTAGGCCGCCATCAACACAGGGGCGCCAGCCACACCAAACAACCCCATCGCAATGGCAATCGATCCCGGACTTGTAGCCGTGGCAAAAATAATGCCGCCGCCACCGCCGCCAACACCCAGCATAAGACTTGCAGTCAGACGCGGCCCGAACCGATCTAAAGCCCAGCCAACCGGGATCTGCATGATCGCAAACACCAAGAACCAAATTCCCGAAGCGAATGCCAGATCAGCGGCTGTTGCGCCAATGTCGGTTTCAAGTACAGGTGTTAGAACCGCCAGAAAACTGCGGTAGAACTGGCTAAGAACATAACCGAGAACCAAGAAAAGAATGCCGAGTTTCATGATGTGTAGTCCGCGAAAAGGAACCAACAGGTTTACGCGCTAGTGGTCCGACGGCAAGGCCGAATTGAGCCTTACAAGGCGATAGTCTGATCCTAAACCCAGAAACTTCTATCTTACGTGCCCAAGAACAGCCGGGCTTAACTTGCCTTCGCTAACAGCCGTCATCAGAAACATGCGCTTCAGAAAGATCCGTTCATCGCGACCCTGAAGAAAACCAGTTTGTTCACGCGGGAAATTTGGCGCCTCACATGCAACGGTTCGCGCCCATTCGGTCAGATCAAGCGCGGTGTCATGCGCATACATGTCGTGTGCTTTGACGGCCAATTCGGTTAACAACAACGGGTAATCCGGCCACTGAGCGACCTGATTTTGGGATATTGTCCCCAACAATGAAATTCCATCGCCATCTTGGGCATAGACACGAAGCAGGGCGCGGATAAACTCCTGCTCGACATTTGCAAAACCCTCAGCGAGTTGAGGTTGATCCTTTGCGTCAGCTGTTATTTCCTGCATGACTTCCAAGCCATACAACAGCCCCTCAACTGTATCAAACCGCTCGAAAATTTGGGCCAAGTACGAAAAGGGAAGGGTGTTCAGATAGATCGGAATTTGCGGCGACCTAAAACCTAATAGCGCTGACGCCCCGGTTTTCTTGGCATCTAGATTGGCATTATAAGCCGCCATCGCCCTTTCAAGTACAACAGCTGCGGCCGCTGCTTCGCCGTTTGCCATCAATCCAGCGACATGTGCCGAAATAGTGTCCACATCTTCGATTTCCATGTCTGTAAATACCGATGTCGGTAAATCCGGTGGGTTCGGCAAAGCGATCAGACCATTAAACTTCGCAATTTTCGAAAACAAAGCGATTGAATAAACATCGCCAGCCAAGTCTTCATCGGCATAGTCAGCACCAGATGCATCAAGCCTTTTCCTGATGCCGCCAAGACAAGTATTAACCTGTTCCGGTGATTGCCGCGCACCCGCCAAATAGCCATTCGTATAGGCGTTTTGATCAAACAACTCCAATACACGGCGCGACAAAGAAAGGTCAGATTTCGCCCGACAGGTTTTCGCATCACCAGGCACGCCCCGTACTCCGCCGGCCATGCAAATTGTAAATGTGCCATCTTTGCTGAATTCAGAAACTCGTGCTGTTTCTTCGGCCAAGACTTTTTCCAGAAATGCGGTATCTTGCCCGGCCAGCAATTCCGACGCGAGCGTGTCTAACAATCCAGCGCTGTGATATCCAAGGTCATGTTTGCGGTACAGTTTTACGGCAGCCGCGTCATAGCCCGCACGGGCCAAAAGCCGGATGCCCGTGCCACCCCACAGGTTTTGTGTGTACTGAGTTTCGCCAACCGGATAATGTCGTAAGAGATCATCCACGCGACCAGCCGCGATCAATGCAGCAGGGATCATATCTTTGGCGATGGTTTTGGATAGCTCAGGGTCGGAAATTGTCCCAAGCAAGTCTGAAATATCAAACTGCGCATCTGATTGTGCGGCTCTGATGATCCCAATTGCATGTGACCATTCCGGTGGTTGCACACTAATCAAAGCCCCTTCGCCTGTCGCCAAAGCCTCCAAGAATCGCTCAGCCTGGGTTGGATATCCAGATCGAAAAATCCAGCTTGCCATCAACATATTGTTAACGGTTGAGTCTTTGCCAAAAGCCTCTGACTGCAAAATCAACGTTACAAGATTTTCAGAGGTCAGCGACTTAACGCATGTTTGGGCAACTGCGGCCTGACTGGCCAATATACACCATATGTAAATGCCAGTCTGGGCAATACTTCGAATAGAAATCATTTATGGTCCGAAACTTTGTTGGGGTTGAATTCCATCGAACCTAATTGGTTTTTCTAACCGTGAAAAGGCATGCACGAACTTTGTCAGCAACCACCACCTGCCTCTTGAAATCCCTGTCTCAACCCAGTAGGTGAAGCCAGTCAGTGTAGAGGCTGACAAAACAGGAGCGTGACAATGGCCAGAACCAACCCTATGCAATTCATCCAACAGGTGCGTGGTGAGGTGTCCAAGGTCGTTTGGCCAACGAGGCGTGAAACCACTGTGACGACGATCATGGTGTTTATCATGGCGACAATCGCCGGATTGTTCTTTTTCCTGATCGACCAGATTATCCGCCTTGGTTTGACATCAGCGCTTGGATTTTTCGGCTAAGGCACGCGGCTGAAATTCAGACCGAAGTCCCATGCGAAAAAATACGTCAGCCCCTTGAATCGCCACGCTTTGCACGGTAGAGGCATCATTATCCCAAACAGTACAGCGCTTTGATTCGAACCTCGCGCGAAACTGTCTGCGGAAAATGGCCGGTAAACGGTTGATCGAACAAAGAACACTGGCAGATTTTCCTGCCGCAACTGTAGGTGCAGGCAAAATGGCGAAACGTTGGTACTCGGTTAGTGTGCTCTCGAATTACGAGAAAAAGATCGCTGAAAAGATCTTGGAATCGGTCGAGCAAGAAGGCATGCAAGACGATATCGTTGAAGTTCTCGTGCCAACCGAAGAAGTGCTGGAAATGCGTCGCGGCAAAAAGGTCACCACCGAACGCCGATTTATGCCGGGCTACGTTCTGGTTCGCATGGAAATGACCGACAAAGGCTATCACCTTATCAACTCGCTTAACCGCGTCACCGGGTTTTTGGGCCAACAAGGCCGCCCAACACCGATGCGCGACAAAGAAGTTGCCGTGATCCTTAATCAGGTTGACGAAAATGCCGAAAGCCCACGCTCCCTGATTTCCTACGACATCGGCGAAACCGTCAGCGTTGTCGACGGACCATTCGAAGGCTTCAGTGGTCAAGTCGAAGACGTAGACGAAGGCAATTCCCGCCTTAAAGTGTCGGTGTCGATTTTTGGTCGCGCTACCCCCGTCGAGTTGGAATACACGCAGGTTCAAAAACAGACTTGATTTCCCAACAGTGAGATCGAGGCCGTCGCAGCCTAGTACTTCTGTGGCCAAAGCCTCTTTCTTGCGCATGAAACGGGTCGTCGTACGTTTCTATTTGTGCAAAAAGACCGCATGGAAAAAGCTCAATCGCCTACAATAAATCTAACTTCTGGATTACTGTTGCTTGGTTTGGCAACCGTATGGGGCGGGTCATTCTTCTTTGCAGAAATAGCATTGCGTGAGGTGCCGCCACTTACAATCGCGCTTCATCGGGTTTTTTGGGCCCTACCTGCATTGTTCTTAGTTGTCTGGCTAAAAGGCATAAAAATCCCAAGATCAATAAAACCTTGGTTGTTTTATTTGGTTATGGGCGCTCTGAATAATGCCATTCCGTTTTCGCTGATATTTTGGGGTCAGACGAACATCGGCAGCGGTCTTGCCTCAATTTTGAACGGCACAACTGCTGTGTTCGGCGCAGTAGTCGCGGGCATCTTGCTGGTTGATGAACCGCTTACCGCACGCAAACTTGTCGGGGCGTTATTTGGAATTCTCGGCGTTGCAATCATCATGGGTCTTGACGGCCTTACCAATTTCGACCCTCGAAACCTTGGGCAACTCGCCATTCTTGGCGCTGCCTTGTCTTATGCTTTTGCGGGCGTTTGGGGTAAGCGGTTTTTGTCAGAATACCCTCCGATCATGAACGCGTTTGGTATGCTTGTCGGCGCAACGGTTCTGATGATCCCAGTCGCCCTTTTTGTCGAAGGGGTACCATCTTTTTCGCTCGCTACTGAAGTTTGGGCCAGCTTGTTGGCTGTGGCACTTCTTTCAACCGCGGTTGCTTATCTTTTGTACTTTGAAATTCTTGTGCGGGCAGGTTCGGCAAATTTGATGTTGGTTACACTGTTGATCCCACCTATAGCTGTTGGACTGAGTTATACGTTCCTTGGCGAACGTCTCGGAAGCGAAGCGGGATATGGTTTTGCACTTATAGCTATAGGCCTAGCCATAACAGACGGCCGATTGTTGAATCGTTTTGTTGGAAAACGAAAAGCCAAGCTTCAGAACTGAAATCGGGCCATTTTGTTTTCAATTTGGGGACCAGGATTTCAGTTGGTGGCCAGATATCCAGACCAACGAATTTCCTTGCCAACTTCACAGCTACCCCCTAAACGACCCACTTCTGTTGCGGCACCAGCCAAGGCAGTGAATCCCGTGGGAGGTTCAGCGCGCGCGCGTGACTGGCCGAACCACTAAACTAAAGACGGCGCTCATCGCGATGGGCTGCCTAAGTGAAACAAAGGAGGCCCCAGATGGCCAAAAAAGTAGCTGGCACCATGAAGCTGCAAGTTAAAGCAGGTCAAGCCAACCCATCCCCACCAGTCGGTCCCGCATTGGGCCAACGTGGTATTAACATCATGGAATTCTGTAAGGCATTTAACGCCAAAACACAGGATCTGGAACCGGGCGCACCTTGCCCGACAATTATCACGTATTACGTTGATAAATCCTTCACGATGGATATCAAAACGCCACCAGCGTCTTATCTGTTGAAAAAAGCGGCCAAGTTGAAATCAGGCGCGGCATTGCCAGCGCGTGAAGTCGTTGGAACGGTTACCGCCAAACAGGTGAAAGAAATCGCCGAGGTCAAAATGAAAGACCTTTCTGCAAACGACATCGATGCAGCAATGCAGATCATCCTGGGCTCTGCCCGGTCGATGGGTATCGAGGTGAAAGGCTAGTATCATGGCAAAATATGGAAAAAGAACCACAGCCGCGCGCGCAGCCTTTGCAGGCAAAGCAGACGTAACAGTGGAAGAAGCCGTTGCATTGGTGAAAGCCAGCGCCTTGGCAAAGTTCGATGAAACCGTGGAAATCGCGATGGTTCTGGGTGTTGACCCACGCCACGCCGACCAAATGGTTCGTGGCGTTGTTGGCCTGCCAAACGGCACCGGCAAATCCATGCGGGTTGCTGTTTTTGCACGCGACGCAAAAGCTGAAGAAGCCACAGCAGCAGGGGCCGACATCGTTGGCGCCGAAGATCTGATGGAAGCCATTCAAGGCGGCGAGATTAATTTTGACCGTTGCATCGCAACCCCTGACATGATGCCGATCGTTGGCCGTCTGGGTAAAGTGCTTGGCCCGCGTAACCTAATGCCAAACCCGCGGGTTGGCACGGTAACGATGGACATCAAAGCGGCTGTTGAGGCTGCTAAAGGTGGTGAAGTGCAGTTCAAGGCTGAAAAAGCCGGTGTTGTGCATGCCGGCCTTGGTAAGGCGTCGTTTGATGAGGCCAAGCTGGTTGAAAACGTGAAAACGTTCATCAACGCAGTGCAAAAAGCCAAGCCGACAGGTGCTAAGGGTGCCTACATGAAAAAGATCGCATTGAGTTCCACAATGGGCCCAGGCGTGACAATTGATGTGGCGGCGGCTGTTAGCGAATAAACGCTAAAGTGGTTTAGGAATTATGGAAGGCGGGTCGGGGACGATCCGCCTTTTTGTGTCTGGACAGATATGACAAATCGGTTAAAGATACGCTTATGATAGATGATGTAGTTCTTCTGAAACGTGACAATCGGGCACCGATCATATTTCAGCGCGGTGAATTGACTATTTACCATTTACCTGTCGAAAGTGGATTTATTTTCCACCTAATGGATTGAAACCAC
>JBLHMX010000103.1:0-9857 GCA_047622625.1 Paracoccaceae bacterium
AATCAGTCTTCATCACGGGCTAACAATCCATGGGTCGGGCCCGAACACATCTGCTGATCGGCGTATCGGCGCAGCAGTTCGTTACTTGACGCCAGCAATTGCGCAAGACAATGGTGAACCCGAATACGCTATTCCGATGCGCGGTCAGGATCGGGGCGACAACTTTATTCACTATGAACCCGCGCGGGAATGGTTCACCAAAGACGGTGTGGCTTTGCACAACACAATGCGCGAGCATCAGTCTCGTGTGACGATGGCTGGGGCCGCGACCAAGGGCATTTATGCAGGGGGGCAAGATGGAACAAGTTAAATTTACCCAGATGAAGGATGGGGATCGCGAAGATTACCAATTCCTGACGGACCATGAAATTGAATATACGAAAGGCACGGCGGGACGCCTGTTAAAAGCGTTGGTCGAGCTTGATGAAAGCATGTCGGGCTATCAGATCACGCGCCTTGGCCATTCATTGCAATCGGCCACGCGCGCTTGGTGGGATGGGGCCGATATTGATTGGGTTGTTTGCGCTTTGTTACACGACATTGGCGATGTCTTTGCACCCTATAACCACGATGAATATGCTGCCTCTATTTTACGCCCGTTTATCCGCGGACAATGTGTCTGGTGCGTTGAAACTCACGGTGATTTTCAAATGCTTTATTACGGCCACCACGTCGATGGCTTTGATAAGAACAAACGCGACCGACACATTGGCCATAAATACTTCGACGATTGCGCGACGTTTTGCGAACGATGGGATCAAGCCAGTTTTGACCCTGATTACAAGACCCTGCCCATCGAATTTTTCGCACCGATGGTCGAACAGGTTTTTGCCCGAGATGCCTATGATAAAGCGGTTACAGGGGCCCCTGATCAACCCTTGGTGAATGCGGATACAGCGTCAGCGCGTCAGGCTTAAAACGGTAATGGTTTCGATCTGGCCGTAGCCGTTAAATCCAGTGGCGAGGGAAAAGGAATAGGCGCCAGTGCCGGGAAAAAGCACATAGTCGCCTTCGCTGATATTTTGCGGCAGCGACGTTGTGCCGGGTAGAACATCAAGGCTGTCGCAAGTCGGGCCAAATACTACGCGACTTGTTTTGCGGCCTGTCACAGGTATGCCATCGCTGGTCACGACTGAAACCCGGTCGTTTGCTTCGATTGTCGGCAGCTCGGCCAGGCCGCCGTAAATGCCGTCATTCAAAAACACGTGATCCTCATCGGTGATCGCTTTGATGCGCGCCGCAAGGGTGAAAGCCTCGGCTACCATTGCTCGACCCGGTTCGCACACCAGCTTGGGTGGATTTGTCGGGAAAGCGGTTCGCATGGTTTGGTTGATTGCTTTGAATATCAGGGCCAACGCGGGCCGCGCGCCACTGCGATGACTAGGAAATCCGCCCCCGACATTTAGACGATGCAGGCCCACACCAGCGGCCCCAGCAATTTTGGCGACGGTTTCAATGTAAGTGGCCCAAGCCGAGGGATCTTTGCATTGGGTGCCCGGGTGGAACGTCATTGATGGGGTGAAACCCAACTGTGCGACCTTTTTCAATAAAGCCACACATGTTTCCGGCCCCGCACCAAACTTCGCACCAAAGTCATAGGCTGCGCCGACAACTGGTAGCTTTAGGCGCACCGAAACCTCAATGCCTTTCGCGGGAACAATTACCGCCAGCTTCGTCAATTCCGAAAAACTATCAACAGAATACGAGGACACGTTCACTTCGCGGGCAAATTCGATTTCCGCCTTTGATCGCACGGGATTGTTGTAATGCAGCGTGGCTTGCTGACAAACCGCGCGCACGGCCTTAATCTCGGCAGGTGAAGCCACGTCAAAAGCGGTCAGCCCGGATGCCACCAAGTTTTCCAAAACTTCGCGCTGTGAATTGGCCTTAACGGCATAGGTGACCAATCCATCAAAGCCTGCTTGAAAATCCACGAAACTGGCGCGCAGAACATCAGGCGCAAAGAAGCAGACGGGATGGTCGGGCTGATTGTGCCGCAGATAGACCTGCGGGTTGTCCCAGATGATTTTGCCGAAATTCATTAGTCCGCTCCAGTTTTTCCTGAGTCTGGCGCCCAAAACGGGTGATATCACTTGTTTTATTGGCATTAATGGTGAAATATTAGCAAATAATAACGTAAGTTACGGCAATATGATGGATGATCTTGATAAATCCCTTCTGACCCTGCTTTCGAGCGATGCCAGAATTTCGGTCGCGACACTGGCGCGAAACTTAAGTATCGCGCGCACCACGGTGCAAGCACGGCTGGAAAGGCTTGAACGCAACGGAACCATTGCGGGGTATACGCTGCGCCTTGGCGACGCCACGCGCCTTAGCCGTATCAAGGCGACGGTCTTGATGCAGGTTGAACCCCGCAGCACAGCCTCAGTTTTGGCGCGTCTGAAAACCATGCCGATGGTAGAGGTCGCGCATACTTCTTCAGGCCGATTTGATATGATCTTGCAACTGGCAGCGACCAATACCACCGAACTTGACGAAGCGCTTGATCTGATCGGCGGTATTCAGGGGGTTAAATCGTCGGAAAGCCTGATCCAGCTGGCTACGAAAATAGACAGGGCTTTATGACGGACCATTATAACGCCTTTCCCTTCACCGCCCCATTCGATAAATGAACCCACAACCTTAATACCGACACGGGACCGCCCAACATGCCGATGGAAAAGAACTTTGATGCTGCCGCTGCTGAGGCCGCGATTTACGACGCTTGGGAAACTTCTGGCGCATTTAAGGCCGGTGCCAATGCCAAGCCGGGGGCTGAAACGTTCACGATTATGATCCCACCGCCAAACGTGACGGGCGCGCTGCATGTGGGGCATGCGTTTAACAATACTTTGCAAGATATTTTGATCCGTTGGCACCGCATGCAAGGGCACGACACGTTGTGGCAACCAGGCCAAGACCACGCGGGCATCGCGACGCAGTTGCAGGTTGAAAAGATGCTGGCGGCAAATAACGAGCCATCACGCGCCGAAATGGGCCGCGAGGCGTTCACCGCTAAGGTTTGGGAATGGAAAGAGCAATATGGCTCCACCATTATCAACCAACTTAAGCGTCTTGGCGCATCGTGTGATTGGGAACGAAATGCGTTCACGATGGACGAGAACTTTCATGATGCCGTGCTGAAAGTCTTTGTTGATCTTTACAACAAGGGCAAGATTTATCGCGGCAAGCGCCTGGTCAATTGGGACCCGCATTTTGAAACTGCGATTTCCGATCTTGAGGTCGAAAATATCGAAACAGACGGCCATATGTGGCACTTTAAATACCCATTGGCAGATGGGGCGGCTTATGAATATGTGGAAAAAGACGAAGACGGCAATGTAACCCTAAGCGAAACGCGGGATTATATTTCTATCGCCACCACGCGGCCTGAAACCATGCTGGGTGATGGCGCAGTTGCGGTTCATCCCGATGACGAACGTTATGCACCTATTGTTGGTAAGCTATGTGAAATTCCTGTGGGGCCAAAAGAACACCGCCGGATGATCCCGATTATCACCGACACCTATCCCGTTATGGATTTCGGCTCTGGTGCTGTGAAAATTACTGGGGCCCATGATCTGAACGATTATGGCGTGGCGCAGCGGAATAACATTCCGATGTATCGCCTGATGGATACTCGCGCCAATATGCGCAACGACGGCGCTCCTTACGGCGAGGCTTCCGCGCGGGCGCGGGCAATTTCCGAAGGCGCTGATTGGAACGGGGCCGAGGTTGATACGCTTAATCTGGTGCCCGAGGCTTACCGTGGCATGGATCGGTTTGCCGCACGAAAAGCGGTGATTGCCGATATCGATGCCGAGGGTCTGATGATCCTTGTTGAAGACAAAAAGATCATGCAGCCGTTTTGTGACCGCTCCAAAGTCGTGATGGAACCGATGCTGACCGATCAATGGTACGTAGACGCGGCGAAACTCGCTGGCCCTGCGCTGGAGGCCGTCAAAGATGGCCGGGTCGAGATCATGCCGGAAAGTGGCAAGAAGGTCTATTACCACTGGATGGAGAATATCGAGCCTTGGTGTATCTCGCGGCAATTGTGGTGGGGGCATCAGATACCGGTTTGGTTTTCCTTCGGTCTTAACGAGCTAGGCGATTTCGATACCGAGCAAACGCTTCCATTTGAACAGTTTTGCGCGTCGACTCTTTCAGAGGCCAAGGACCTCGCGGCCTGGGAGTTTGGTGTTCAGCCCGAAGATATTGTAGTGGTGTCTTCGCCCGTCGAAGCGCAACAGATCTGGGCAAACGATACCGGGTCATGGCCGATCTGGCGCGACCCCGACGTCCTAGACACATGGTTCTCCTCTGGCCTCTGGCCCATCGGTACACTCGGCTGGCCGAACTGGGGCGAGGACACCAAGAAATACTTCCCGACCTCAACCCTTATTACCGGCCAAGACATCCTGTTCTTCTGGGTCGCCCGCATGATGATGATGCAGCTTGAAGTCGCCGATGACATCCCGTTTGACACCGTCTATTTGCACCAGCTTGTGCGCGATGAAAAAGGCGTGAAAATGTCCAAGACGCTGGGCAATGTCATTGATCCGCTGGATATGATTGACGAATACGGGGCCGATGCCGTTCGCTTCACCATGACATCGATGGCGGCCCTTGGCGGTAGTTTGAAACTGAGCATGGAGCGGGTCAAAGGCTATCGTAATTTCGGCACCAAACTGTGGAACGCCGCGCGCTTTGCTGAGATGTATGAATGCAGGCCTTCACCGGATTTTGACCCGACAAAAGTAAACCAGACCATCAACAAATGGATCATCGGTGAAACCGCGCGAATTCGTGAAAGCGTTGACATGTCGTTGGCGCAATACCGTTTTAATGACGCTGCTAACGGGCTTTACGCCCATGTGTGGGGCAAAGTTTGTGACTGGTACGTCGAACTTGCGAAACCTTTGTTGCAGGGCGATGACCAAATTGCCAAGGCGGAAACGCAGGCAACAATGGCCTGGGCACTTGACCAATGTCTGATCCTGCTACACCCGATCATGCCCTATATAACTGAGCAGCTTTGGGGCGATATCGCGCCACGAGATAGCATGTTGGTGCATGCCGAATGGCCCACTTATACGATGGCCGACTTGGTCGACGCGCAAGCGGATCGCGAAATGAACTGGGTAATCGCATTAATCGAACAAGTGCGTTCTGTGCGCACGGAACTGCGCGTTAATGCGGGTGCAAAAATCCCGATGATCCAGCTTGAACTTGATGCAGCCGCGCAAACCGCGTTGGATGGTAATTTGGCAATGATCAAACGTCTTGGGCGAATTGAAAGTGTCAGCGTAGAAGCCGAGGCCCCTAAAGACGCGATAACAATGGCGGTGGATGGTGGTACTTTTTGCTTGCCGTTGGCGGATATCATCGACGTGACAGCCGAAAAAGCCCGCCTGCAAAAGGCGCTTGATAAGCTAGGAAAAGAGGCGGGTGGATTGAAGGGTAAACTTTCTAACGAAAAGTTCCTTGCCAATGCACCAGCCGAAATTGTGGAAACCCAAAGGGTAAGGCTTGCGGTGATTGATGAAGAAACCCAAACCTTGAATGCCGCGTTTGAGCGGATCAACGCGCTGGGGTAGTTCCAATTGGAAACTAGTACCTCTCATACTTACAACGCAGTACAGGCAGGGATGCCGATGGCCGTCCAAGTGGACGATGCCCTGTCCCTTGCTTGGGACAGGGTGTTGGCATTTTTTGTTAAAGGTGGTCTTGCTGAAGACCCGTGTTTGCGGTTAGTTCAGGCGCCATGACCAAACCCAGATACACCCCGCTTGTCGACAGTCTTCCAGCCACCGTGCCTTTCGTTGGCCCGGAAACCCAGGAACGTTCAATGGGCGAGCCATTCAAGGCGCGCCTTGGGGCCAATGAAAATGTCTTTGGCCCTTCGCCGCGCGCTATTGGCGCGATGAAGCGGGCTGTCCCCGGCGTTTGGCAATATGGTGATCCCGAAAATCATGACCTTAAAGCCGCGTTGTCTGCGCATCACAATGTGCCTGCGGAAAATATCGTTGTTGGCGAAGGCATCGATGCATTGCTTGGCTATCTATGCCGGATGATGTTGGAAAAGGGCGACAAAGTTGTCACTTCGGCAGGGGCCTATCCGACGTTCAATTTTCATGTGGCAGGTTTTGGCGGCGAGTTGGTGACCGTTCCTTATCGCGATGATTTTGAAGATCCGGTTGCATTGATCGAAGCCGCGACAGAGTGCGGTGCCAAACTGATCTACTTGGCCAACCCCGACAATCCCATGGGAACCTGCCATCCTGCAGCCGTTATCGCTGCGGTGATTGCGGCCGTGCCAGATGGGTCTGTGTTAATTTTAGACGAGGCCTATTTAGAATTCGCACCAGAAGATACCGCGCCTGAGTTTGATATCGAAAATGAAAATATCATCCGTTTCCGCACTTTTTCAAAGGCCTACGGTATGGCAGGTGCGCGTGTTGGTTATGGCATCGCAGCGGTTGGTTTGATCGACAGTTTCAACAAAATCCGCAACCATTTTGGCATGTGTCGGATCTCGCAAGCAGGCGCGCTTGAGGCATTGGCCGATCAAAGATACCTGAAGCAAACGATTGAAAATGTAGCGGACGCGCGAACGCGAATTTCCACGATTGCCGATGATAACCGTCTGTCAATCGTGCCATCGGCCACAAACTTTGTGGCAGTGGATTGTGGGCAAGACGCGGCTTTCGCTAAACGGGTTTTGGATGGTCTGATCGCGCGCGGGATTTTCGTGCGCATGCCTTTTGTCGCGCCGCAAAATCGGTGTATTCGCCTGTCTGCGGGAACTCAGGAAGATCTTGATCTTTTCGCCGCTGCTTTGCCACAGGCATTGGCTGACGCCCGCGCTTAACTTTTGTCAGCCACTTCATAGGCACGCGCTTGGGCAGCTTCCAAAGCGTCAAAAACCTGTGCTTGATAGGGTGCTAACGGGGTTTCATCGTTGGGCACAAAGATCGGTGCGCCTTCGATAAATACCATTTTTGAAAACGGTAAGTTGACCTGCATCTTATCCCAACTGCGGGCGATTTTTCGATTTGAAGTGGTCATAGCGACCGGGATGATTGGCACGCCGCTTTTACGGGCAAGCAAAACGATACCTTGGCCAACCTCGCGGGCGAGTTTTGGCATATCGGCCGTCATGGTAATCGACTGACCACCGCGCAGTTCTTTCAGCAATTGCAAAAAGGCCCGCGCCCCGCCTTTGTCGGGCCGACTTTTGTCGGATCGACCGCTGCCAAAAATTAGGTTTACGCCCAAATGGCGCATGGCTTGACCAACCATCCGACCGTCGCCGTGATGCGCCACCAATAGGGTCGGGTGCGTGCCTTTGCGAAACCGAAAGGCGAAAATAAAGTTCTGCCCATGCCAGGTTGCGTAAATCACCGGCCCGTCAGCGCCAAATCTTCCGGTTTCATCGCTTGGCTCGTAGGTATGTTGCGCTGTCAGATTGACAAGACGCAAGTATAGCGAAATCAGGAAAGAACCCACGCGTCCGCGCAAAAATGATTTGAGTGCTTCTTTCACTGTATCGCCTTGACTGTGGTCTGTTCGGCGTGACCCTAAACCTAATTTTACGCGCTGTGAATCCCCGATTGACACGCGCTGCAATCGGCCTATAACCCGCTCATTCGGGTCGCAAGACCTGAACCATATTGGTGTTGGTGGCCCCCGCAAGGGGATGCCTGTAGCCCCGCAAGGGGAAAGGACAACGCCCTTCATAGTCGCCGCATTTGTGGCGTCGTTCATAACGAAGGAGAACAGCCGTGACTAAACGTACAGCTGCCAAATACAAACTTGATCGCCGGATGGGTGAAAACATCTGGGGTCGCCCTAAATCACCTGTAAATCGTCGCGAATATGGCCCCGGCCAGCACGGTCAGCGCCGCAAGGGCAAATTGTCCGATTTCGGTCTGCAGTTGCGCGCCAAGCAAAAGCTTAAAGGTTATTATGGCGATCTGACCGAAAAACAGTTCCGCCGGATTTATACCGAAGCAGAACGTGTTAAAGGCGACACTGGTGAAAACCTGATTGGTTTGCTGGAACGCCGCTTGGATGCGGTTGTTTACCGCGCCAAATTTGTGCCAACAGTTTTTGCTGCACGTCAGTTCGTGAACCACGGCCACGTGACCGTGAACGGCAAAAAGGTTAACATCCCATCTTACCGCGTGAAAGAAGGCGATGTGATCGCTGTTCGCGAAAAGTCCCGCCAAATGGGTCTGGTTCTTGAAGCAGCAGGTTCACCCGAGCGTGATACACCAGAATACCTGGGCGTTGATCATGGCAAGATGGTTACGGAATTTATCCGCACACCCGGCCTGTCAGATGTGCCGTATCCGGTAATGATGGAACCAAACTTGGTGGTGGAATTTTACGCCAAGAACTGATCTTTCAGTTCACTCGAATTTTGGAAAGGCCGCGTTCTGGAACGCGGCCTTTTTGTTTGTGGCCCCGATTAATTTGATCATTCTGCAACGGTCAGAATTTGATCCAGAGGTTTCTTGATCTTGGCAACCCTTGGCACTTTGGCGTCATCCGCGGGGTGACCCACAGCGATGATCATTATGGGTTTTTCAGAATCAGGTCGCCCCAGCATTTTGTTTAGAAATTTCATTGGGTTGGGCGTATGGGTCAGCATCACCAAACCTGCATTGTGCAAAGCGGTCAGCAAAAACCCACAGGCAATACCAACACTTTCCGGCACGTAATAGTTCTTGAACCGCGTCCCATCCTCAAATTTACCCCAGCGTTGGGCGAAAACGATGATCACCCAAGGGGCTTGGTCTAGATGGGGTTTGTGATCATTGGTTCCGATTGGCTCTAGTGCTTTCAACCATTCACCACCACCGCCGCCTTCATAGAACTTGCGTTCCTCCTCTTCGGCGGCCAGTCGGATGCGGTGTTTGAAAGCGGTGTTTGAAAGCGGGGTCTGAAATCGCCACGAAATGCCAGGGTTGATGGTTGGCGCCCGATGGCGCAGTGCCTGCAACCCGCACACATCCTTCGATTATTTCACGCGCAACTGGTCGATCCGTGTAATCGCGCACAGTATGGCGGCGTTTCATTTGGTCATAAAATGCCGCGGCTTGTTGGGCCATTTCCGCGTCGGATAAATCCATGCGATCTGGCAAATCAAGGGGTTCGTAAACGAATTGGTCGCGGCTGAACATTTCAGGATTCTCCGGTATTTTGGTTGTGGTGGTTCACGTGGGTTCGCGCGTTTACATTTTTGGCTGCTTTGCCCGTATCATTACAAAATCGTCGAAATTACGCGTCTAATCCCTTGTGAAAACTCTTCTGCCGTTCGTGCTTTTACCAGCAATCCCTTAGAAGCGAGGTTCAGAACAAAGGTTTTGTTTTCGGCTGATGCCGAAGTATCGGCCAAACCGCTTGCTAATAGAAAGTCAGAAACCGATTTGGCATAGTCACCTTCAAGATCAGGCGACGAACGATGCACGGATGCTATGGCCAAGTCCAATATTTCCGCCCCGTGGCCAGTGCCAGACCAAAGCGGAACCTGGCTGCCGATCCAAGTGTCATAGGCTTGCGCCAGTGTCTCACGCGGTGTTGATTTCGGGGCGGCCAGAATTTCGGTCACGCGATGCAACATGTCGGCAATAAAGCTTTCGACCACCCAGTCAAACACCGCTTCTTTTGAACCGAAACGGTTATAAATCGACTGGCGCGACAGGCCTGCCGCCCGCGCAATGTCTTCCATTGACGTCTTTTTGAACCCATATTGGGCAAAAACGGTTAGAATTTCGCTTACGGTTTTAAGATCACTCATTTAGTCACCTTGACATTATGGTTCCAAATTGTAAATATAGTAACAACAA
>JBLHMX010000104.1:0-9778 GCA_047622625.1 Paracoccaceae bacterium
TCTGCGGTGTACCAACGCTTTACGCGGCAATGGTCGCGGTAATGGATGGCCAAACGCCTAAGGGAGCAGGCGGTATTCGCCGCAGCATTTCGGCTGGTGAAGCTTTGCCCGCAGATGTTGGCACTGGGTGGAAAGCCTGTGTGGGTACGGATATTCTGGATGGTGTCGGGTCGACGGAAATGTTGCATATCTTTCTGTCCAATGGGCCAGACGATTTGGAATACGGTACATCAGGTGTCGCGGTTCCGGGGTATCAGTTGCGGTTGGTTGAGGATGACGGAACCGAGGTTGAAGCTGGCGGCATTGGCGAGTTGCTGGTTAATGGCCCGTCAGCAGCGGCAGATTATTGGAACCAGCGCGCCAAAAGCCGCATAACTTTTGAAGGCGAATGGACCCGCACAGGGGACAAATACGAAAAACGCGGCGATGGGCGGCTGATTTATTGCGGGCGCACGGACGATATGTTCAAGGTGTCCGGCATTTGGGTCTCGCCTTTTGAGGTTGAACAGGCCGTGGCCTCGCACGCGTCGGTGTTGGAAGCGGCCGTTGTTCCCAAACGCGACAAGGACGGTTTGGAGAAACCTAAAGCGTTTGTTGTGTTGATGCCGGGTGCATCTGTTGACGGATTAGAGGCGGCCCTAAAAGACTTGGTCCAATCCAAAATCGGCAAATGGAAATACCCACGATGGATTGATGTTGTTGATGATCTGCCTAAAACCGCGACCGGGAAAATCCAGCGTTTCAAGCTTAGGGATTGATCTATGTGGCAGACGGGTGCGCCATTGCAGGTGGTTATTGCAGGTGTAACGCTGGAAGCCCGATGTTGGGGGCCGCCGCCCGATCAGGCCGCGACCTTGGTTCTGATGCATGAAGGATTGGGGTGCGTCAGTTTGTGGCGCGATTTTCCGGTTAAGCTTGCCAAAGCAACAGGGCTGGGTGTGTTCGCCTATTCGCGGCAAGGTTATGGCAAGTCTGATCCGGCGGTCTTGCCACGGGCAATTGACTATATGACAGTCGAAGCCTTGGAAGTTTTACCGCGCGTTTTGGATCATATTGGTTTCCAGCAAGGGTTTTTGGTCGGCCATAGTGATGGCGCATCTATCGCCGCGATCTATGGCGGGCTGGTCGCTGATCACCGAGTGAAAGGCCTGTGTTTGATTGCGCCGCATTTCTTTACCGAACGCGATGGTCTGTTAGCGATTGTTGCTGCGAAAACCGCTTACGAAAACACTGATTTGAAGGTGCGCCTTGGGCGACATCATAATGATCCCGACGCCACGTTTCTAGGTTGGAATGATGCTTGGATGAACCCTGATTTCGCGGCTTGGAATATCGTTCACGTGATTGGCGGTATCATAGCACCGGTTTTGGCAATTCAAGGGCGTCAGGATCAATATGGAAGCATGGCCCAGCTTGATGCGCTGGAAGCAGGTTTAACTGGCAACTTCCAGCGATTGGAACTGGCAGAGTGCCAACACGCGCCGCAGCTTGAAAGCCCCGTTCAGACGCTTGAGGCGATCGGAAATTTCATTAAAGATGCATGATAGTGCATATTTTCTGCATCTTACATCGGTTGACTGTGTATTATATTGCACTATACTGATACAAGACACGTGCATCAGGGATTCCCATGACCAAACCGATTGATTTCCAAACGGACCCATCGAGATATCAGCATTGGCGCGTCGAATATGTGGGTAATGTGGCCAGCTTGTTTATGGATGTTGACGAAAAAGGTGGGCTGTTTGACGGCTATGACCTTAAGCTTAATTCATACGATCTTGGTGTTGATATTGAACTTGCCGATGTTGTTCAGCGGATGCGGTTTGAACATCCTGAAATAGCCGCTGTGGTCATGCAATCAGGCAATGATAAGGTGTTTTGTGCAGGCGCAAACATTCGAATGCTTGCTGGTGCAGAACACAGTCATAAGGTCAGTTTCTGCAAGTTCACTAACGAAACCCGCAATACATTTGAAACGGCGGGTGTGGACAGTCATCAACCCTATATCTGCGCGATCAAAGGCTCTTGTGCTGGTGGTGGGTATGAGTTGGCGTTGGCTTGCGACCACATCATGTTGGCGGATGACGGATCAAGCTCGGTGTCTTTGCCCGAGGTGCCGCTATTGGCTGTGCTGCCGGGCACGGGTGGGCTGACCAGACTTAGTGATAAGCGGAAAGTGCGCCGCGATTTGACAGATGTGTTTTGTTCGGTCGAAGAAGGTGTGCGCGGGACGCGGGCATTAAAATGGAACCTGGTGGATGAAGTTATTGCGAACAGTAAGTTTGCGGAAACGGTTCAAGCGCGCGCCCAAGAATTTGCCGTGCGAAATGATCACCGCAAAAATGCCAAGGGCATCGAGCTGACCGCAATTGAACGGCAGTTTTTGGATAATGGGTCAATTATGTATTCACTGGTTGAGGTTGATCTAAATCGCGAAGGCGGGCTTGCCACGATTACGATAAACGGCCCATCCGACGACGCGCCTAAATCTGTGGAACAGCTTCACCGTGAAGGCCCAAATACTTGGATGTTGCGCGCCGCGCGTGAATTGGATGATGCAATCTTGCATCTTCGTTTCAATGAACTTGAGCTTGGCGTTATCGCTTTTAAGTCCGCTGGCGATCCTGAATTGGTGATCGCGCATGAGGCGCTTTTACTGGAAAACCCAAACGATTGGTTCACCCGCGAAATCCTGCTTTATTGGAAGCGGGTTCTGAAACGGGTCGATATGACATCGCGCTCTCTTGTGGCTTTGATCGAACCCGGATCGTGTTTCGCAGGAACGTTGGCGGAATTACTGTTCTCGGTCGATCGCAGCTATATGGCAGATGGCGAATTTGAAGGCGACAAACGGCCAAATGCTGCAATCACATTAAGCCATGCCAACTTTGGCTGCCACCCGATGGGCAACAATCTGACCCGTCTTGAAACGCGGTTTCTTGGCGCGCCCAAGGCGGTTGATGCCGCGAAAGAACAGATTGGTAAGGCGTTGGCGGCAGACGATGCTGATGATCTTGGTCTAGTCACTTTTGCCTTTGACGACATCGATTGGGAAGATGAAGTACGCATTTTCCTAGAGGAGCGCGCCAGCTTTTCGCCAGATGCTTTGACCGGAATGGAAGCAAACCTGCGTTTCGCCGGGCCAGAAACAATGGAAACCCGTATATTTGGTCGTTTGACCGCTTGGCAAAACTGGATTTTCCAACGGCCTAACGCCGTTGGTGATGCGGGCGCATTGCAAAGCTATGGCACAGGCCAGCGCGGCAAATTTGATCGGCGCCGGGTGTAAATTTTAACAGGAGGGCAGCATGCAAGACCTTATAAACGTCAGCTACGACACACAAATTCCAAATAATGTTGGGCTGTCCAGCGATCGCCGCGTGCTGAAAGCACTTGAGAAATGGCACCCGGGTTACATCAATTGGTGGAAAGGGTCCGGTCCGGACGGCTATCTGGAAGACCTCGTTTACTTGCGAACAGCCATCAGTGTTGACCCTAAAGGGTGGGCGAAGTTTGATTTTGTCAAAATGCCGGAATACCGCTGGGGCATCTTGTTGGCGCCCCAAGTTGAAGACCGACGCATCCCGTGTGGCGAACATCTGGGCGAACCCGCATGGCAAGAAATCCCGGGTGAATACCGATCAATGGTGCGCCGATTGGTGGTTATTCAAGGCGATACTGAACCCGCATCTGTTGAACAACAACGGTTCTTAGGCAAAACGGCACCGTCGCTTTATGATATGCGCAATTTGTTTCAGGTGAACGTAGAAGAAGGCCGCCACCTTTGGGCGATGGTCTATATCTTGCAAAAATATTTTGGCAAAGATGGCCGTGAAGAGGCGGATGATTTGTTGTTGCGGCAATCTGGATCAGAGGAAAAGCCGCGCATGCTGGGGGCCTTTAATGAGGAAACGCCCGATTGGCTTTCGTTCTTTATGTTCACCTATTTCACCGACCGTGATGGAAAAATGCAGCTTGAAGCATTGGCGCAATCAGGCTTTGACCCATTGTCTCGCACCTGTCGGTTCATGCTGACCGAAGAAGCGCATCACATGTTTGTCGGCGAAACCGGCGTTGGCCGTACCATTCAACGCACGTGCGAGGCGATGAACGAAGCGGGCATCACAGACCCTAACGACATCGACCATATTCGCGCATTGGGGGTGATCGATCTGCCGACAATTCAGAAGAAGCTGAATTTGCATTACACTTTGTCTCTTGATTTATTTGGGTCCGAGGTTTCGACCAACGCTGCGAATGCGTTCAATTCTGGCATCAAAGGGCGCTATCATGAAACCAAGATTGATGACGATCACCAGCTAAAGAATGATACCTACCCCGTGTCCGAATATGTTGACGGCAAAATTTTGTTAACCGACGCGCCAGCGCTTACAGCGATTAATATGCGCCTGCGCGACGACTATTCCAAAGACGCATTTGGCGGGGTGAAACGCTGGAACATGCTTATCAAAAAGCGTGGGGTCGAGTTTGAATTGAAACTGCCCCACGAAGGGTTTCACCGCCAAATTGGCGCTTTCGTTAATGCACCAATTACGCCGGATGGTACGGTTATTACTGCTGCGGAATGGGAAGCCCAGCGTGGCGAGTGGTTGCCCAATAAGGCGGACGGTGATTTCATACAATCCTTGATGGTTTCCGTGTCCGAACCGGGTGAATATGCCGGATGGATCGCGCCACCGCGGGTGGGAATTGACAACAAACCAGGTGATTTCGAGTATGTGCAAATACATCAAGCCTAGGGTCAGCTTCATGTGCACGATATCCGCATGAACGCGCCGATCAAACAACATCTGATCGACCCGGAAATCTGTATCCGCTGCCATGCTTGCGTTGATGCCTGTGTCAAAGACGCGATCAGTTTTAATGACGATAATGTCGTGGTCGATGAGGGGATTTGTGACGGTGATCTTGCGTGTATCGGCCCGTGTCCGACAGGCGCGATTGACAGTTGGTTGATTGTCGGGGTGCCGTTTTCGGTAGGCGAACAACTTAGTTGGATGGAGCTGCCTGAACAGCCTGATTTGCAATCACTGTCAACGTCGACGCTAGTTGGCGAACACGCGCCAGATGCCACGGTGATCGAACTTTTGGCTGAAGCGCGGCGGGGGGCTGGCGGTGTGGCTGTCGCACCGGCTTCGGCGGCGTTGCCTGTTAGCAATCTGTTTGGGGTTAAAACCCCCCTTAGGGCCCGAGTTCAAGGTAATTTCCGGCTAACCGCGCCCGACGCCGATGCTGATGTGCGCCATATCGTGCTTGATCTTGGTGAGGCGAAATTTCCGTTTCTAGAAGGTCAGACTGTGGGGATTGTACCGCCTGGAAAAGATGAAAAAGGGCGGCCGCACTTAACCCGGCTTTATTCGATTTCCAGTCCGCGTGATGGTGAACGGCCAAATACCAACAATATTTCGTTGACGATCAAACGTGAAGAGAGCGGCATCTGTTCGAACTTTGCTTGCGATTTGACGCGCGATGACGAAGTGGAATTAACGGGTCCTTTTGGTGCAAGTTTTCTGATCGCCGATGATCCCGCGGCTAAACTAATTATGATTTGCACAGGTACAGGTTCAGCGCCTTTTCGAGGGTTCACTATGCACCGCCAAAGGGCAATGCCTGACAATATTGGTTCGATGAAGTTGTTTTTCGGGGCAAGAACATCTGATGGTCTGCCCTATTTCGGGCCGCTTGAAAAAGTCCCGCAGGATTTCCTGGAAAAGCACTTTGCCTTTAGCCGGGTTCCGGGCAAACCCAAAGCTTATGTGCAAGATCGCCTGCGTGATGACGGCGAAGAAATTGCCAAGATGTTGATCGATCCCAATACGCATATTTATGTCTGTGGCCTGAAGGCGATGGAAACCGGTGTCGAGGCTGCGTTTCACGATATCGCCGACAAAGCAGGTTTGAATTGGCAGGATATTCGTGCTGCGATGTTAAAGGCCGGGCGGTATCAAATTGAAACCTATTGAGTCATCTCTGGATCTTCGGCTTTGACTGGCTCGCACATTTTGACGTTCCTCGCGCTTTTAATTCAACCCAAATTGTGCATTATAATTCCAGCATTCAAAGATGGTACCGGCAATGAGCGAAAATGTATCTTTTGACGGGCAGTTTGACCCACCTGCTGGAGTGATGCAGACATCTAGCGCGTTCCTGTTAATGGTTGGGTCGCGTGTGCGATCGGCCCGCGCGCGCAAAGGTATTTCGCGGCGGGTTTTGTCGGAGACTTCCGGTGTTTCTCCACGCTATCTGGCGCAGTTGGAAAGCGGAAATGGCAATGTCTCGATCGCGTTGCTGCTGAAAATTGCCACCGCACTTGACTTAAAAATCGAATGGCTGGTCGCCAAGGATGACCCGTGGACATCCAAGGCGTCGACGGCGCAGCGGTTGTTTGACGACGCCACAATAGAACAACGCCGTCAAGTGATGGAAATTCTGGAAATCAGCCAAGCGGGAAATGCGCGATCTGGCCGCATTGCTTTGACGGGTTTGCGGGGCGCCGGGAAATCGACCCTTGGGCGCTTGGCTGCGGCTGAACTTGGCCTACCATTCATAGAGCTGAACGCGGAAATTGAAACTGCTAGTGGCATGCCAATCAACGAAGTGTTTTCGCTTTATGGTCAAGACGGGTATCGGCGACTAGAACGCCAAGCGCTTGAACATATTGCGGCGACCCATGAAAACATGATCTTGGCCGTGGCTGGCGGCATCGTTTCTGAACCTGATACCTATACCTATTTTCTACGCAATTATTCAACGATTTGGCTAAAAGCCAGCCCCGAAGAACATATGGCCCGCGTGCAAGCCCAAGGTGATGAGCGCCCCATGACCGGACGCGCAGACGCGATGGCGGATTTGCGCAGAATTCTTGTTAGCCGCGAAGTATTATATGCCAAAGCCGAGGGCGAAGTGGATACAACTGGCCTTAACGAACAGCAAAGCTTGCAAGCTTTGATGGCGGTGATTAAAGTTCAAGTTTCTAGTTAAACAGTTGATCCACAAGGATGTTATTAAACAGGAGGCAAGGAAAAATGGCAATTCTACAAGTTCAGGGCGTACACCACATAACCTTAAACGGCGCTGATCGTCAGACCTCGATAGATTTTTGGCAGGGGATTCTGGGCATGCCGATGGTGCTTGAACAGCCCAACCTTGACGATCATTCGATTAATCATTTGTATTTTGATCCAGGCGACGGGCGGCTAATCACGATTTTCACCAATGAAGATCGCGCACTGGATACCAAGCCAAACCCGCACCAAGCTGGCAATCTGCATCATTTGGCGTTTACGGTATCTGCTGTGGTTTACAGTCAGACAGCCGAACGCTTGACCAAAGAAGGCTTCAAACATTCTGGCAATATCGATCGCGGGTTTATGAATTCAATCTATTTTCGCGAACCGTTGGGCCAATTGGTTGAACTGGCTTGTTACAAGTTTGACCCACCGCGCGGCTTTAGCCATGCGGATGTTTTGGTTGCAGCCCACAAATTGCGGGTAGCTGCCGGGGATTTGAACGTATCAGATATCCACCTTGCCGACGCCATTGCAGACCTGTCGGCGGGGTATCCGCGGCTTTAACCTTTGCAAGCCCCATGTTTTTTGGAAGATTTGGGCGTGATCGCAACAACGCTAGCCGTGCACGGTTTTTAAGAAGTGTATTTCTTGGCTATAGCCGACATCGGTGCATCGCGCAGCTAAAGTCGGCTGTGAGCCCATTTAAACCAATGCTGCAGGCAGCATGAAGGTCTGTTTTGCCGCTCATTTTGCCGACCTGTGCTATTACTTATTCCACTGGATGCCTTTGTGATCTCCGCTTTGGAGAAACGGTTCTTAAACGCATGGGCTTGCACTTTATATTAATAAGCGTTAATTTATTTAAATGACTGAATTGACTAAGCCAAAGCGCGGTCGTCCGCCGCTTTCTGACCGACCAGAAACGCGAGATCGCATCCTAGACGCTGCATTGGAAGTATTCTCAGAGCGTGGTTTCGATGGTGCGACGGTGCGCCAGATTGCAGCAACGGTTGGCGTGAGCGATCCCGCTCTTTACGCGCATTTCAAAGGCAAGAATGAGATATTTGAGGCCCTTTTGAAACTGGCTGGACCTGATTTGTTGGCTAGCGCAGGAGATAATCCGACGTCCGAAAAAACCCCGATGCAAATCGTGATCCCGAAAATGTTTGGAAACATCGTGGCGACGTGGTCCACGCCTCGCGCGAGAGCTTTCGCTTCACTTGTTTTACGGATGGGGCCGGATGGGCTCGGGCACACGCTGCAAGACGTGTCCAGACGATTGTGGCCGACTTTTAGTGCTTGGCAAGCACGCGGAGAATTGCGCTATGACATTCCAGTTGAAGTCGCAATATGGCAGGTCATCGGGCCACTTGCCGCACTTCGCATTACGTACCTGCACGGCAACGCTTCCAAAGCTGACATAGCGCACGCGACCACACTGGCCCAAGCTCATCTGGAGGTCATCGCGCACAGCCTCACTCAATCGAGGAACTAAGAAAAATGACCAAAAAAGTTGAATCCCTCCAAATCGTTGGCCCAAAGAACAAATTCCCTGAAGTATCATTGATTGAGCCAACTCAATCCGGCTACCTCATGCTCGCTGCCGAGGTAGATCATCGCCCGCCCATAGGCTTTTTCGTGGCCAGTCGTCGCAAGAAACGACTGCTAGGCACGCTAAAGACCTTAACGAAGACATTGGCTGCGAAAGATGACGTTTTGGACGCCACTGTCTTCAAGGCCCTGATCATTCCCCCCGGGCGCGGGGCGTTCTTGAAAAAGCGACCCGACGTCAAAATCGCACGGTTTGACGTTGTGATGCTGGTGGAATTCAGGAGCATTGAAGCGGCGAAAAATTACCAAGACTCACACGAATGGGCCGCACTCTTGGAGGACACCAAGGGAAATTCACACAATGTCATAAGCATAGCTGCGTCCAACACACGCAGGATCGGCCCCGTCGATCACGCAGTTAACGGTGTTTTCTTGTTCAACTACTTCTACGCAGACAGTCTGGACATCAACTTACAAGTCTGGAACTACACCGCAGGTTGGTTTCAAGACCAAACCGGGCTCGACAATTCCACTGTTCTGTTGCCTCATGACGCGACCCAAGTGCCCTACACAATTATCAACCACTGTCGCTGGGACGGTCTTCGCAACATCATACCGGCGTTACTGTTCAACAGGACGTTCAAGCCATTCGTTTTGGACAATTTTGAGCAAAACAACACTGCGGCAATACCGATTCTCTATCAACTGGCTTGACGAACTAGCGATGGGTTAAGACGGCAAGCGTTCAAATACTCAATGCGGACATTGGCGCAGACGCAGCGAATTGGTGTTTTGTCCCCAGTAGCAGACCTTGGCACAGCCGCAGCGAAGGTTTGCTGTTACGGGTTTTTCAATTTCCAATGACGCATGCTTCTGCCAAAACGCGCTTAAATCCGTTGCCTTGAGATTGTTAACTCTTGGCCGTTTGGGTGGGCCTTGGGAACGCATTGGTTCTTGCCATATCAAACCATTCGAATGTGGCTGGCAATTTTGACCGTTCTATTGATAATGCTTCTCAGAAGTTAACGCATGAGATCGATTTCTAAAAAGGGAGAGACAATGAAAATCTTGCGAACCGACGACGGCAGGTTTGAAAACCTGCCGGACTTTCCTTTTGCGCCGAATTACATCGACGATCTTGAAGGCTATGCGGGTCAGCGCATTCATTATCTGGATGAGGGCGGGCAGGGCGG
>JBLHMX010000105.1:0-9654 GCA_047622625.1 Paracoccaceae bacterium
CACCAGTTTGCGTTTCTTGAGTCGGCGCAAAGTCAAAGGATCGGCCCGACCCGCATCGTGCAGGGCGGCAATCGCATCGTCAAGATCGCGGTGTTCGCGGCTAAAGTTTGCAAGTTCAACGCGCAGAACCTCGCGGCGCTTCATTTGTGCGGATGTTTCCATAGGCCTGCTTTTCTTTGTTGAGGCGACCCTATACCGCAATTTCGCTTGCGAATAGTCTGTGTTTTACGCCAAAGCACAGCGCAGTTGATTTTTGTACGCTCTATCCCCATATTTCTTGCAGCGGTTGCCAATACTGGGAGCGCTTATCAGAAGTCGCTTAACACCAAGGGCTTGGAACTATGACAAAGATGACATTCGCCTCGCATCCCTTTTTGCTTGGATTTGAACAATTGGACCGGCTTGTAGAACGCACAGTTAAATCCGGCAATGATGGCTACCCCCCATATAACATTGAACAATCTGCCGCTGATTGCTACAGAATTACGCTGGCCCTTGCGGGTTTTGGCGAAGACGACTTGACGATCACACTTGAGGATCGACAGCTAACAATCAAAGGACGCCAGTTGGACGACAGCGAGGGGCGGACATTTCTGCATCGTGGAATTGCGGCTCGTCAGTTTCAACGGACCTTTGTTTTGGCCGATGGGGTTGAAGTCGCCAACGCTTCAATGGAAAATGGGCTGTTGTTTGTTGACTTGCGCCAGTCAGTACCCGAAAGCATTGTGCAAAACATCAAAATTACCAGAGGCTGAATGCGATGGACCAACCATTTGAATTTGACACCGAAACGGATAGTGACATCGATATAGACGGTCAAAATGCCATCGTTTATGTGCGGGCAGTCGCGGTGCGTGATCTTCCCGAAGATTTGCGCACGCAATCCGGTGACACGTCAGAAGGTGTGTCTTGGGACACAGCGATCATTTATTCGGTGCATGACACCGATGGGCAGCGATTGGCACTAGTTGGTGATCGGAAATTGGCGTTTGCCCTGGCGCGGCAGTATGATTTTGTACCGGTGAATGTGCACTGAAACCGGGGGTTGTTTTTTGACAGTCCGCGACATTAAACTCTGGATCAATTCAACCATCCGGAGGATCCCCCAATGAAAATATTCCCAAAGATCGCTGCTCTATCGCTTGCCGTTTTTGCTACTGCTGCGGCTGCAGGCAGCCATTTGCCCGATCTTCAGGGGCGTGAAGTGGTCGTGGTAACCGAAAACGCTTATCCGCCGCTGCAATTTGCTGATCCCGCCACCGGCACTGCCATTGGATGGGAATATGACGCGGTTGCGGAAATTGCCAAAAGGATCAATCTGACGATCAGTTATGAAAACATCAGCTGGGATGCCATGATACCGGCAGTTTCCGAAGGGCAATTTGATTTCGGCATGACCGGGATCACCATTCGTGAAGACCGCGCTGAAGTCGTCGATTTTTCTGCAGCCTACATGCGGTCAGAAATGGTGATGATGGTGCGCGGCGATGAAAGCCGTTTCTCTGACGCGGCTGGCTTTGCGGCGGATGATGATTTCTTGATGGCAGCCCAGCCAGGGACGACGCCTTTTTATGTGGGCGTTTACGAAGTTCTGGATGGCAACGAAGCCAACCCTCGGATCAAGTTGTTTGAGACATTTGGTGCAACAGTTCAGGCGCTAAAAACTGGCGATGTTGATCTTGTCTTGACTGATGGCACTGCTGGCAATGGATATGTGGATGCATCTGCTGGCGGGTTGAAAATCATTGGCGGCACTTTGGGAACCGAAGATTTTGGTTTTATATTCCCAAAAGGATCTGACTTGGTTGACCCAATTAATGCAGCCATCCAGTCAATGAAAGACGACGGCACGATCGATGCGTTGAATAAGAAATGGTTCCTTGATTTCAAAATCGGTGGATAAGTCAAACTAAGAAAATTCCCCTCCCGCAAACGGGCGGGGAAATAGATAGATCGCGATGATCCCAACCCCACCTCAAGATAAAGATTTCCCCTATTGGCTGATCGTGGCCGGTGGGTTGGCGGCGTATTTCACGTATCGCGTTGTTTCAGACGATCTTTATACGCAAGTCTTAACCACCCTTAGCAAAGGCGTGGGCATAACCATTTTCGTGACGTTGATCGCGTTCACAATGGCCTCTGTCTTGGGTTTGTTGTTGGCTGTCGGCTCGCTTTCGCGGTTTTTGGTGCTGCGACAAATCTCGCGATTTTACATCGAAATTGTGCGAGGCGTGCCAATAATCGTGATGTTACTTTATGTAGCCTTTGTGCTGGCACCTGCGATGGTTGCTGGCTGGAACTGGGTGTTTGAAGGGTTGGGATTTGACCCGATCCGAAACCGCGATTTTTCCTTGATGTGGCGGGCAATTATTGCACTGATGATCGGCTATTCTGCCTTTATCGCCGAGGTTTTCCGCGCGGGTCTGCAATCCATCGACCCAGGTCAGATCGAGGCGGCCAAAGCCCTTGGCCTGACAGGCTGGCAGCGGTTTCGCCTGATCGTCTTTCCGCAAGCTATCCGCACCATACTGCCGCCTTTGGGCAATGATTTCGTCGCAATGATTAAGGACAGTTCGCTGGTTTCCGTCTTGGGCGTGCTTGATATTACACAGTTGGGCAAGATTACGGCGGCAGGTAATTTTCGCTATTTTGAGACCTACAATGTTGTGGCGCTAATCTATTTGGTCATCACCGTTGGCCTGTCATTGATGCTGCGCAAGTTAGAGCGCCGTTTGCGTCAAAAATACTAAGACTTCCCCTGCTCAAAAAAATTACGACACAAAAACAACGAACTGCTGCGTTCATTCAGGCAGGTATTCAAAACTAGTAAACTAGTTTGCAAGTTTATTTTGACGCTCGAAAATTGCTCCAATCTGACGGGCAGGATCCGCCAATTTTCACCCTTTTAATCCCGCCATATTCGGTTCAAAGTCCGGCTCATGAACACACCCAAAGACCTTCGCCCAAAATTCTGGGAAACTGTACCGCTTGAGGATATGTCCAAGCCGGAATGGGAGGCCCTGTGCGATAATTGCGGTCGCTGTTGTTTGTTAAAACTCGAAGACGAAGACACCCAGGAAATCGAATTTACCAATATTGCCTGTCGGCTGTTTGACGGTACAAACTGCAAATGCGGCCAATACGCTTTGCGCAAACAGTTGGTCAAAGATTGTGTGGTTCTGACGCCGGAAAATATCGAACGCAACGCCTATTGGATGCCGTCAACCTGCGCTTATCGCTTGTTGTTTGAAGGCAAGCCTTTGTTCGACTGGCATCCATTAATCTCGGGCGACCCTGAAACCGTGCACGAGGCCGGTATTTCCATGCGCTATAAAACCCTGGCCGAATACGAAGTTAACCAGGATGATTTGGAACTTTACATCGTTGAGGAAATTGCCTGATGCATTTTGGTTCTGACAACACTGGCCCCGTCGCGCCACAAATCATGGACGCAATCGTGGCTGCCAACCAAGGCTACGCCAACCCTTACGGCGAAGACCTAATGATGGATCAAGTGCGCGACAAAATCCGCACGATCTTTGAGGCACCCGAAGCAGCTGTCTTTTTGGTGGCAACCGGCACAGCAGCAAACGCGCTGTCGATCGCTACATATATCGACCCTTGGCAAACCGTATTTTGTCACAAAGCTGCACACGTGGAAATTGACGAATGTGGGGCGCCCGAATTCTTCACTGGCGGTGCAAAACTGGTGCCCTTGGCAGGTGACAACGCCAAAATCGCCCCAAGCCTTTTTAAGGCCGCCCTTGCAAGCGTGGACAGCACAGACCCGCATGTGGTTCAGCGTGGTCTTCTGACCATTACACAGCTAACAGAACGCGGCACGGCCTATTCGCTGGCCGAAATTCGCGAACTGACAGGCATTGCCAAATCTTACAACATGCCCTGCCATCTGGATGGCGCGCGTTTCACAAATGCGTTGGTTGCACTTGGATGCTCACCGGCCGAAATGACTTGGAAATCCGGCATTGATGCGGTTAGCTTTGGTGGCAGTAAAAATGGCCTAATGGGCGTCGAGGCAGTAATTCTATTTGATCCCAAAAAAGCTTGGGAGTTTGAGTTGCGTCGAAAACGTGCTGCCCAACTGGTTTCAAAAGGCCGTTATCTTTCAGCCCAAATTTTGGCCTATCTAACCGACAATCTGTGGTTGGACCTGGCGGCAAAGGCCAACGATGCCGCTGAAAAACTAGAAGCCGCTGTTCTGTCTTTGCCCGGCGGAAAACTGGATTTCCCTCGGCACGGCAACATGATCTTCGCTGCCTGGCCGCGGGCGGGCCATCAGCGCGCCCAAGCTGGCGGCGTTGAATATTCAGTTCATTTCGGCCAATCCCTTGAAGGGCCTGATGATGACCTGTTGTCGGCCCGCCTTGTCACCAATTGGGCCACGACAGATCAACAGATCAGGGATTTTGTTAAGGCCGTGACTGGTTAGGTTCTGGTCACCGACCTAGCTAAGCCAAGCGCGCAGCTCCGCCGCCACTTGCTTTGCGTGCGTGATCGGCACCATATGCCCCGCACCGGCCACTATGAACCTTTGTGAATTTGGCAGGGCGTCATGTAACGCAGCATGAACCGCACCAATGATTGGCTCGGATTGGTCGCCCTCAACCAGCAATACGGGAGCCCTGATCTTCGCGATCTGGCTCAGCGGAATATAGTCGTCACCGATCCCCAATGCCGTATCACCGCTGTCTTGGATTAAACTGATCCGGTCGATCATATATTGCTGCTGTTCTTTGGGCAGAAACTGCCACTCAATCGGCCCGCCCCACATGTCGGAAAAACCTTTAGCCGCACCTTCGAAGTCCCCGTCTTCAAGCAACTGATAAAAGTCGCCATGATCAGCCATGTGCGCTGCGTATTCCGGGCGACCTGCATCTCGTGCCGCGGAAAAGAACACGGGTTCAATCAGTGTAAGAGTTCGCACCAAATCCGGGCGTTCAACCGCAATTCGGATAGCGACAGTCGCGCCAAATGAATGGCCAATTAGATCGATCGGCGACTGCCCTTTTTGGATAATTGTAACAGCCATCGCCACGGATTGGGATTGCCACGAAACAGCAAGATCCCGCCCTCCGCTTCGGCCATGAGCAGGCAAATCCATCGCCTCCATTGTCAAAACATCGCCAAGTTCGCCCATCAACTGTTTCCACGCGCCGGAATGGGCAAACGTGCAATGCAACAGGAACGCGCGACGTGGGCCTGTACCATCTATACGCCAGTAAGTGTCTGTTTTAGAGATGTATTCCTGAGGCATTAAGTAAGCGTGGCCAAATACTCGTCGAGGAAATCTAGCCTATCCTGACCCCAGAACATTTCCTCGCCGACAAAATAGAACGGTGCGCCAAACACGCCACGACGAACAGCTTCTTCCGTGTTACGCACGTATGTTTCGGCACCAGCCATCAATCCGCTTTCTGCCAACGCTGGATCAAACCCGTGGTCCCCTAGCGCCGCCTTTATGACCGTATCATCGGCAATGTCTTTTTGTTGATTAAAGCAGGCTTTCAGGATTGCCTGCATAAGCCCACCAAGATCGCCACCACCTGCATTTTGTGCCGCAATTATCGCGTAAGACGCCGGTGCTGGATTAGGTGGCGTGAAGCCAGCGGCAAGATTGAACGGCATCCCAACGCGTTTTGAAATTCGCGCCATTTCCTGGCGGCGATATTCCTGTCGCCCCGGGCTTCGTTGTGCCGGCATAACCCCACCGGTCTGCGCAAATGTTCCAACAATATCGAACAGCTTATAGGTGATGGTCGCATTGTGTTTTGCCGCAACTTCTTCAAGCCTATTCCCAGCGAGATATGCGAACGTGGAAATGGGACTGACGAAATAATCAATATGTGGCAACAGATGCTCCTAAAATGTCAAATTCTGGCGTTCAAACCCTGTATGACACTAGGCAAAAGGGGAAGGCAATGTTAAGCGGGGCCAAGTTTAGAAAACTGCCCTGTTTCATCTGATTGGGGCGCCCGAACCAAGGGGTACCCGATGACTGCCATCGTCGAGCCGAAGCTGATATCCGGAAACGCCAACAAGCCACTTGCGACAGCGATTGCACGGCGAATGTCGATGCACACGGGCCGCAAAATCAAGCTGATTGATACACGCGTTGAACGGTTTAATGACGCCGAGATCTTTGTCGAAGTTTACGAAAATGTGCGCGGCGAGGATATGTTTATCATCCAGCCCACATCCAATCCGGCCAATGACAACCTGATGGAATTGCTGATTATGACCGATGCGCTGCGTCGGTCGTCAGCATCGCGCATTACCGCTGTTATCCCATATTTCGGGTATGCCCGCCAAGATAGGCGCACAAAGGCCCGCACGCCGATTACTGCGAAGCTGGTGGCGAATATGCTGTCACGCGCTGGCATTGAACGGGTTCTGACGATGGACTTGCATGCGACACAGATCCAGGGCTTTTTCGACATCCCAGTTGATAACCTCTACGCGTCACCAGTTTTTGCTATGGAAATCGAGCACGCATTTCCCAAACTCGACAACCTGATGGTCATTTCGCCTGATGTTGGCGGCGTTGGTCGGGCGCGCGAGCTGGCCAAACGGCTTGATCTAGATTTAGCTGTTGTTGATAAACGCCGCGCTGCCGCAGGTGAAGTTGCCGAAATGAATGTGATTGGCGAAGTCAGTGGGCGCACGTGTCTGATCGTGGATGACCTTGTGGATACAGCCGGTACCCTTTGTAAGGCCGCCGAAAAATTGATTGAGAAAGGTGCTGCCGAAGTTCACGCCTATATCACCCACGGCGTGTTGTCTGGCCCAGCCGTCGAGCGGGTGGATAATTCGGTAATGAAAAGCCTGGTAATCACAGATTCCATAGAACCTACTAAGCACGTGAAAGCGTCTAAAAAGATACGCATCGTGCCAACTGCACCGATTTTGGCACAGGCCATATTGAACATTGCCAACGGCACGTCGGTTTCATCTTTGTTTGAATCAGAAACTTTGCGCACGATTTATCAAGGGCATTTTGGCGATACCTAGAGCGGGTTTAGTAAAGTTCCCATTCGTCGTCGCCAGCAAATTCACCAATAGAGAACCACGCCGCGCGCACGCGTGCAATTTTGGTGTCACCCCAAGTTTTGAACACGATAACAAAGCCCACTGTGGTTATGTTTTCGGTGGAAATATCAGCCCGCTGATTGGATTTTTGGTCGATGTCCCACATATCAAGTGACACATGCACCATTGGCACGGCCTTATATTCGTTTTTGAATTTGATCGAAACTTTGCGGGTCCGCGAACCCGATCCAGACCACATGGCACCATCGTCCTCAAAGTCCGAAAACAGAATTTTCGTTCCTTGATCGACACCGATCAAATGGTTTCTTAGTTTTTTCATTGTAGCGGCTCAACTAAATTCACACCCCAACTAAAAGCATGATAGGTAATTGAGGCAAAAATTAGGGTAAACGGCAAAAGGCCCCAAAAAATATAGGGGCCTTTGCTATAAATCATCGTTTTCAGCTTAAAGACCCAGCAAGTCCACCAATGCAAGTGTGTCTGCCAAACGCTTATCGGCCGAATCTTGCATTTGATCCGTTGCGTCAGAAACAGCGGTTTGAGCCGCTTCGATCATCGCATCAACGATATCGCGGCTGACATCAGCCTTAGGTACGGCGTTTTCGGCAAGCACTGAAACCGCCGTTGCCGAAACTTCGACAAATCCGCCCGTGACAACATATTCAGATGTCTCGGAAGCACCTTTCACCGTCAAAACGCCCGGGCGCATTGTGGTGACTAAGGCGGCGTGATTTGCCATTGCGGTGAAGTCGCCTTCGGCACCAGGAACTTCAATTTCCTGAGCTTCAAACGACGCCAACATCCGTTCTGGCGACACAAGGTCAAATTGCATCATATCGGCCATGACGACCTCCGTTTATTTTGGCGGCGATTAAGCAGCGTCAGCAGCCATTTTTTCGGCTTTTGCGATCACTTCTTCGATGCCGCCAACCATGTAAAACGCCGCTTCTGGCAGGTGATCATATTCACCGGCAACCACTGCTTTGAACGAAGAAATCGTTTCGTCTAGCGGAACCTGCTTGCCGTCTGAACCTGTAAACACTTTCGCAACATCAAAAGGCTGAGACAAGAAGCGCTGGATTTTTCGGGCGCGAGCCACAGTCAATTTATCTTCTTCTGAAAGCTCGTCCATGCCGAGAATCGCGATGATATCTTGCAGGGATTTATACCGTTGAAGAATGCCCTGAACGTCACGTGCTACCAGATAATGCTCTTCACCAACGATGGCTGGATCCATGATCCGCGATGTGGAATCAAGCGGGTCAACCGCTGGATAAATACCAAGTTCGGAAATCGCTCGCGACAGAACAGTTGTCGCATCAAGGTGTGCAAACGATGTCGCTGGGGCCGGATCGGTCAAGTCATCCGCTGGCACATAAACGGCCTGAACCGATGTAATCGATCCAGCTTTGGTCGAAGAAATCCGTTCCTGCATTGCGCCCATATCAGTTGCAAGTGTTGGCTGATAGCCAACAGCTGATGGAATACGGCCAAGCAGGGCGGAAACTTCGGAACCAGCTTGAGTAAAACGGAAAATGTTGTCGACAAAGAACAGAACATCGGCACCAGTTTCGTCGCGGAACTGCTCCGCCAGTGTAAGGCCTGACAAGGCAACACGCATACGCGCACCTGGAGGTTCATTCATTTGGCCATAGACCAATGCGATTTTGGATTTTTCCAAGTCGTCAGGAACGATAACACCGGATTCAATCATCTCGTGGTAAAGGTCATTACCTTCGCGTGTCCGCTCGCCAACACCGGCGAAAACCGACAGACCCGAGTGAACTTTGGCGATGTTGTTAATCAGTTCCATAATCAGAACTGTCTTGCCAACACCCGCACCGCCGAAGAGACCAATTTTGCCGCCCTTCGTGTAAGGGGCCAACAGATCAACAACCTTAATACCAGTTACCAGAATTTCTGATTCAGTTGACTGTTCGGAAAATTCCGGTGCATCCGCGTGGATCGAACGGCGCTCAGTCGATTTAACTGGGCCCTTTTCGTCAACTGGTTCACCGATCACGTTAATGATCCGACCCAATGTAGCTGTGCCAACCGGAACCATGATCGGCCCGCCTGTATCAGAAACGGCGGAACCGCGAACCAAACCTTCGGTCGCGTCCATCGCAACGGCGCGAACTGTGTTTTCGCCCAAGTGCTGTGCAACTTCCAAGATCAGGCTATTGCCGTTGTTGAAAGTTTCAAGCGCGTTCAAAATCGCTGGAAGTTCGCCATCGAACTTTACATCGACTACCGCGCCGATCACCTGTGTAATTTTACCTGTGGCTTTATTTGCCATGATGGTTTCTCCGTCTATTGGAGCGCCTCGGCGCCCGAAATAATTTCGATAAGTTCGTTGGTGATCGCAGCTTGACGCGAACGGTTATATTGGATCGTCAACTTGTCGATCATGTCGCCCGCATTGCGCGTCGCGTTATCCATCGCTGACATCCGCGCACCTTGTTCAGATGCCGCGTTTTCCAACAAAGCCGTGAAAATCAGCGTGGTCATTGCCGTCGGCAACAATTCAGCCAAAATTTCGTCTTCATCCGGTTCGTATTCGTAAAATGGCGCATCCGCACCCTC
>JBLHMX010000106.1:0-9579 GCA_047622625.1 Paracoccaceae bacterium
GCGCATAAACGCAATCAGCACCCGCTGCTTCATACGCTTGGAGCCGTTTTATGGCTTCTTCTACGCCGTATTGGCCTGTCAAAATGCCATCAGCGCGGGCAACCAGAACAAAATCACGCGGCAAAGCGCGGGCCGCAGCGACTGCTGCGCGAATGCGATCTACGGACAGCTCGAAATCATAGGCTGTTGCGTTAGGCAGGGCGGTGTCTTCAATTGAAATGCCTGCCAATCCGGCCTCACAGGCCAAGCGCACAGTTTCCGCACAGGTTTCTGGCGCTTCGCCAAATCCATTTTCAAAATCACCGGACACAGGCAAATCTGTCACCGACACTAGATCAGCCGCATGACTTAAGGCTTCATCGCGGCTAACCGTTCCGGCATCTGGGCGGCCAAGCGTAAACGCATGTGCGCCTGAAGACGTAGCAAGGGCTTGTGCACCAAGCGCCGCCAACACTTTTGCCGACCCTTGATCCCAAGCATTAGCAAGAATAAAAGGATTACCAGGTTGGTGCAGGGCGCGAAAGGCTGGGCCTGGATCGTGTTTGTTCATTTTGGAAAATTCCTTCTAAGAGATTTGTGCTTGAGCAAAGGCCGCTAACCGCTGCAATGCTTTGACGAAGCGATCGTCAGCGATGGTCATCGCCACGCGGATATGCCCTGCTGCGGCTTTACCAAAACTTTCACCAGGCATGACGGCGATTTTTTCTGCGTCCAGCAAGGCTAATGCAAATTCTTCGCCGCTCATACCCGTGGCTCGAATATCAAGCATCAGATACATCGCACCCGATGACGGCACCGTCCGCAACGCGTTGACACCCTTTAAAGTGTCCTGCGCCAAACCGCGACGACGGCGAAACACTTCGGCCACACGGTCTTCTAACGGGTCGCCCTGCTGCAAAGCAAACAAGGCGGCGGCCTGAATATACCCCGGCACACCGTAAGTTGTACAAGTCGAGAGGTCGATCAAGCTTTCAATCACCGCTTCTGGCGCAACAATCCACCCAACCCGCGATCCGGTCATCGCATGGCTTTTTGACATCGAACCGATCACCAACGTGCGCTCAATCATGTCTGGCATCGCGCGCGGCGTGATGTGTTCGCCTTCCCAGACCTGTGTGTCATAAACCTCGTCTGAAATCAGCCATAGATCGTTTTGTCGCGCCACATCACAGATCAATTCAACGGTTTCACGGGCATAAACCACACCCGTTGGATTGTTGGGCGAGTTCATCATTAACGAAACGGCACTGCCCGCATATTCTTCAAGTTCACCGCGGGTTGGCTGAAAATCATTACTGGGCTGGGTTTGAATAGGCTGATCAATGGCCCCAGCCGCGCGCAACGTACCGGGATAAGTGGCATAGAAGGGGTCAAGATAAAGCGCTGTGTCGCCCGGATTAAGCACAGCCGAATGCGCCGCAAACAAGGCCGACTGCCCGCCCGGCGTAACGATGATATTATTCGCGGTTGTTGGCACACCAGTACGCGCCTGAACCCTAGCGGCAATTGCTTCACGCAGGGGGGGCGAGCCAGGTACGATTGCATAACCCGTGTTGCCCGCCATAGCGCTGTCATACATTGCGGTCAGGATCGCGGGTTCGGTTTTTATGTCATGTTCGCCGATAGTCAGTTCAAGAATATCTTCGCCCGCGTCCTTTAACGCCCGCGCCTTATAAAACACATCCCAGCCGTCGCTGCCGCCTTGGGTGATATTGGTGATACGGTTGGAAAGTTTCATGAAGCGCTCCTGTCAATTGAACGCCGAAGGCATCACGATTCGCCCCGCTTTGGCAAGAGGCAGAAAATTGGCACGTACACCCAAATGCTTGCAAATAATACTAATGCGCGTTACATGATGATTTATGAGAAACAGCATCATAATTTGTGAAATTTGTATTCCCTGCTGACATCACGTCACTCAGGGAGTAACGCGGGCCGTTCTCTTGTTTTCAAAACTGATACACAGTGATAGGCCCGCAAGGGAATTTTGCGCGTGGAAAAAACAATGGCCGAACTGAATACCGAGATCAAATTATACAACACCAAATCCCGCAAAAAAGAGTCGTTTGCGCCTTTGGATAAGAATGACGTGCGCATGTATGTTTGTGGGCCAACGGTGTACGATCGCGCCCATATCGGCAACGCGCGACCAGTGATTGTGTTTGATGTTTTGTACCGTTTGTTGCGGCAAATGTACGGCGAAGATCATGTAGCCTATGCGCGAAATTTCACGGATGTTGACGATAAAATCAACGCCACAGCGCTTGCGCGCCAACAGGCGGGTGCCAAGGGTACGTTGGAAGATCTTATTCAAGAGCGGTCCAACGAAACTATTGCCTGGTATTTGGAAGACATGGACGCGCTGGGCAACTTGCGGCCAGATCATGCGCCACGGGCAACTGAATATATTGCTGAGATGGTGGCGATGACACAGGAATTGATAGCTTCCGGTAATGCATACGAGGCGGAAGGCCATGTACTGTTTGATGTGACGTCTTATGAAAAGTACGGCTCACTTTCTGGCCGTTCAATTGACGATATGATCGCAGGCGCACGCGTCGAAGTGGCGCCTTATAAACATAACCCGATGGATTTTGTTCTGTGGAAGCCGTCCACCGGCGAACAACCAGGTTGGCAATCGCCTTGGGGCAAAGGCCGCCCGGGTTGGCATATCGAATGTTCTGCTATGACTAAGGCCCTGTTTGGTGAACGCTTTGACATCCACGGCGGCGGGCTTGATCTGGCGTTTCCGCACCACGAAAACGAAAAGGCGCAAAGCTGCTGTGCGGCAGACGAAGACAGCTTTGCCCAAGTCTGGATGCACAACGAGATGTTGCAGGTCGAGGGCAAGAAGATGTCCAAGTCACTCGGCAATTTCTTTTCGGTGCGTGAACTATTGGATCAGGGCTATCCGGGCGAGGTTATCAGGTTTGTGTTTCTTAGCACGCATTACCGCAAGCCGATGGATTGGACCGAGAAGAAGGCAGAAGAGGCGGAGAAAATATTGACGAAGGTCGCGCAGCTATTTGGACGGGACCCGCTTCAAAAATCTTGGTCGAGTCGGAGAACAATAAAACCGCCTCGTGAATTTGTGGATGCCCTTGCAAACGATCTAAATACGTCACTCGCCTTAACGCTTATCAAAAGATACTTAAAGAACGAACAAGAGCCCAAACTTGCGGCGTCGCTGCAACTTTTGGGTTTTGATCCTGATGGATTGGAGGGTACTTTTAATGGCCTTGAATACAGATATCACGAAGCAGAATTATTGGCCGGAAATGTCATAAAGGGCTCGCTATTGAAGTCACGTGGGTCGCAGCCGAAATCAAGTTCAGAGATGTTATCCGAACTTGGTGAAACCCTAAGGCAGTGTCGAGTGCAAGCCATAGATAACAAAGATTTCTCTGAGGTTGACCGCCTGAAAGGCGCCTTAATCGATGCAGGTGTTGAAGTTCGAATGAGCAAAGACGGAGTAAAGTTGGTCGCAGGATCAGACTTCGATCCAGCCAAACTCGAGGCTCTGAAATGATCCTTTCATTGTTCGATAAACACTCAAACCAAACACTGGTCAGCACCCGATCTTGGGAGTGCGTTGCGCGTTCCTTGGGGAAGTCGGGCGCTGATCGGCCTACAAGTGGTCGGGCCGGACCATTTGAAAGTCAATTACAATGACCCGCCAACGCTTGTCTCTTTTCGACACCACGCTGCGTGACGGTCAACAAACGCAGGGGGTCGATTTCACTGCCGAAGACAAAACCCGCATCGCTGTGGCGCTTGACGCGCTTGGTATTGACTATGTTGAAGGTGGCTGGCCGGGGGCCAATCCAACCGACAGCGACTTTTTCGACAACGCCCCGACGCTAAGGAACGCGACCTTTACAGCCTTTGGAATGACCAAACGAGCGGGGCGTTCCGCCCAGAATGATGACGTTCTGGCGGCTGTTTTAAACGCTAATACCCCGGCCGTTTGCCTTGTCGGCAAGACCCATGATTTTCATGTCACCACCGCGCTGGGCATAACGCTGGACGAAAACCTTGAAAACATCGCGCAATCGGTGGTCCATCTTGTGGCGCAGGGTCGTGAAGCCCTGTTTGACGCCGAACATTTCTTTGACGGTTTTAAGGCCAATCCGAAATACGCGCTAGACTGCTTGAAAGCCGCGTTCCAAGCCGGAGCGCGCTGGGTCGTGCTGTGCGACACCAACGGCGGTACATTGCCCACTGAAATCCACGACATCACCAAGACGGTGATTGCCAGCGGTATCCCCGGCGAAAACCTGGGCATCCATACTCATGACGACACTGGCCAAGCCGTTGCGAATTCGCTGGCGGCTGTGCTGGCGGGCGCGCGCCAAATCCAAGGCACGCTGAACGGCCTTGGCGAACGCTGTGGGAATGCTAATCTTATCAGCCTGATCCCGACGCTGTTGCTGAAAGAACCGTTTGCCAGCCAATTGGAAACCGGAGTGTCTAAAGAAGGTTTGCAAAGCCTGACAAAAGTTTCGCGTATGCTGGATGATATTCTGAACCGGGTGCCAAACAAAACCGCGCCTTATGTGGGGGCGTCGGCTTTTGCCCATAAAGCGGGTCTTCATGCCAGTGCAATTCTGAAAGACCCCACCACTTATGAACATGTAGAACCGAAAATCATCGGAAACGAACGCGTGATCCCGATGTCAAATCAGGCTGGCCAAAGCAATCTGCGTAAACGGTTGGAAGACGCTGGGATTAATGTCGAAAAAGGCGATCCGCGCCTATCGCAAATCCTTGATGAAGTGAAACATCGCGAAGATCGCGGCTATGCGTACGATACGGCGCAGGCTAGTTTTGAATTGGTGGCACGCCGCTGGCTTGACCTGTTGCCCAAATTCTTTGAAGTGAAACGCTACCGCGTCACTGTTGAACGGCGGCGCAACAAGCAAAACGAAATGGTGACTTTGTCGGAAGCCGTTGTCGCCGTGAAAATCGCAGGTGAAAAGGTGCTTTCAGTGTCTGACTCCGTTGATGAACACGGCAGTGACAGTGGGCCTGTGAATGCGCTGTCGAAAGCCTTGTCTAAAGACCTTGGGCCGTATCAGGCCTGCATCGATGATATGCGGCTAGTCGATTTTCGGGTGCGCATCACCAACGGCGGCACCGAGGCTGTGACGCGCGTCATCATCGACAGCGAAGACGGGCAGGGCCGGCGGTGGTCGACTGTGGGCGTTTCTGCAAATATCGTGGACGCGTCTTTTGAAGCGCTTTTGGATGCGATCCTTTGGAAGTTGGTGCGTGATAGTCAGCAGGTGGCGCAATGAAGATATTCAACAAAATTCTGAACGCCGTTGCTATTTCGTTGCTCATTTATTTTGCTATCGCGCTGGGCCTGATATTCTCGCAAAACCCTGTTGAATTGACGGGCCAAGGCGGGCTTGAATTTGGCCGTCAGACGGAAATTCAGGCTTCTGACCCGGCAGAACTTGCGCCTTATAAGGCCCGTGATGGGGCCACACTTTATGCTCGTCACTATGCCTCGAAAATTGAAAATGCGCCGCTTGTTGTTTTGATCCACGGATCGGGCTGGCATGGATTGCAGTTCGATGAATTGGCAAGAGGTTTGACCGATGTAGCGGATGTAATCGCCCCTGATCTGCGTGGGCACGGCAAAACCCCTGAACGTCGCGGAGATGTAGATTATATCGGCCAACTTGAAGACGATATTGCCGACTTGATCGCCCAGTACCGGCAGGATGGTCAAAAAGTAGTGCTGGCAGGGCATTCTTCTGGCGGAGGTTTGGTCGTTCGGTTCGCAGGCGGTGAGCATGGCGACGTCATCGACGCCGCGGTTTTGATGGCGCCATTTTTGAAATATAACGCGCCGACGACCCGCGAAAACTCAGGCGGTTGGGCTCAGCCCTTGACCCGTCGGATAATTGGCCTTTCGATGTTAACCCAACTCAACATCAACCGTTTTAATCATCTGCCAGTGATCCAATTCAATTTTCCGAATTCAGTGCTGGGTGGGCCTTTGGGTCATACTGCTACAACGGCCTATTCGTTTCGCCTGAACACGGCATTTGCACCGCGCAGGGACTATCTTAAGGATATCGCAGCTTTGCCTGAGTTTCTATTGATTGCAGGCACGACAGACGAGGCATTTGTTGCCCAGCAGTATGAGCCTTTGATGACAGACGTCACAGATCAGGGCCAATATCTGCTAGTCAAAGACGTTTCTCATTTAGATATTGTCAATGCGCCTGAAACAGCAAATGCGATACGCGCATTTCTAAAAGCCATGTCTGAATGAGCATCGACGCCTGTGCAGAAAAGGTTCGTACGGGCGATCCTGATCGGTTTCTTTCAGCTCTGGTTGCCCCAGCGGATTTGCGCAGTCGGTTGATGGTGCTTTATGCCTTCAATCTGGAAATTGCGCGGGCACCCTGGGTTAGCAACGAACCCATGATTAACGAAATGCGGCTGCAGTTCTGGGCGGATACCGTAGATGAAATCGCAGCCGGAAAGCCCGCACGGGCGCATGAGGTTGCGGAGCCGCTGGCCGATCTGATCAATAAGGCCAATTTGCCCTGTGATATTCTTGGGCAAATGGTTCAGGCGCGCCGGTTTGATGTGCATAAAGACCCCCATGAAAGCGTTAGCGCGCTGGCGGAGTATGCACTTGCAACGTCGGGTAATTTGATGTGGTGCGCAGCCGTGGCTTTGGGGGCGACGCCTGAAAACAGGCAGACGGTAATGTCCTTTGGACAAGCCGTGGGGATAGCGAACCTGATGCGCAGCTACGCGCATTTAGTGGGTTTGCACCATGAACCGTTGGCAGACGCCAGTGATGCAGAGTTGCGTGGTTTAGCGGCGAATGCGCTAGAGATGCTGAAATCCGCGCGCAAGAAACGCGCAATTATTCCTGCGGTTTGCAAAGCGGCATTGCTTGCAGGTTGGCAGGCAGATGCGGTGCTTAAGATTGTGCTGGCTGACCCTTCAAAAGTAAAGTCTGGTCAGCTTGACCTGCCTGAATTTTCGCGTCGCGCAAGACTGTTATATCGAACGTCAACCGGGCGGTGGTAGGCGTTTCTACCTTATGCGGTCTTCGGGCGCTTTGTTAACCAGATCAATGCGCCACCCGCCAGAATCAAGAAAGGCGCCATCGCGTAGTTGACGGCGTTCCAGCCATGGGTCACGGTTTCGATGGTTTGCACCCCTTGCCCGCCTGAACAATTCATCAAACCACCAGAAGCTAGTGACGCAACGGTCACCATGCCAAAGACGATAAAGTCGTTGGTGCCTTGAATACGACCGCGTTCTTCGACTGTGTGAGCCGAAGACAACATCGTTGAGGCGCCAATAAACCCAAAGTTCCAACCAATGCCAAGTAGCGCCAGCGCAATGTAAAAGTTCTCAATCTCAATCCCAGCAAGGCCAACGACACCAGCTGCCGCAAGAATTACCAGACCCGTTGCCATGATTTTTTCAACACCAAAGCGCACGATCAAATGCCCTGTGAAAAACGAGGGACCAAACATCGCCAACACGTGCCCCATTACCACATTAGCCGCCTGACTTTGCTGATAGCCACAACCGACCACCGCTAAGGGCGTTGATGTCATGACCAAATTCATCAGGGCGTAAGAAACCATTGCTGTGATAATCGCTACAAGAATGCGCGGATCCTGCAGCATTTCCCAGCGCGTGCGGCCCTTGGCAGCCCCTTTTGCCGGTTTAGGAGGGGTTGGAATATCTAAAAACAAAAACAGGATCGCACCAACAATGTTAATCGCAACGACCGCCAAGTAAGTGCCGAGAAACGGAATGGCTGCTGCATCAGAAGTCAGGGTCGATAACTGTGGCCCGATAACAGCCGACGCCAACCCGCCTGCCATCACGTAAGACATGGCTTTGGGCCGGAATTTTTCACTGGCTGTATCTATGGCGGCAAAGCGGTAAAATCCGTGCGCAGACATATATATGCCAGTAAAATACGACCCCAAAAGAAACAGTGGAAACGATGAAACCGTCAGGGCATAGGCTCCGATGGCTGCGCCAACCGCGCCACCAGCAACGCCACAAAAGAACCCAAAGCGTCGGCCAAATCGTTGCATGACGGCCGACATCCAAGGCGCGGTGGTCATTGAGCCGAAAACAATCATAGAAATTGGCAGCGTCGCCCAACACACGTTACTGGCTAGTGACTGTCCTGCCAAACCGCCCAGAACAAAGATCATTGGCATTTGTGCGCCGATGGTCGCCTGCGCAATCACAAGCACCCAAACATTACGAACGGCACGCGAGTCGGATTTGTGGATGTTTGTCATGCCCTTTGACCTATCTGGGCTAACATAGACTGCCAAGCACTAATTGACGTGGTTAACCAAGCTGTGACGTCTTTAGGAATAGGCGCGATCAATCACATGCGAGAAAGATCCCGAAACTCGACCTTGGATTAACCCCATCGGTGGTAAGACGTCGCCTTCAGCGTTCATGGCCTGAAAAAGTGGCTGACCCTTGGCGTGGATCGTGCTGGCATAATGGAACTCATGGGCGTTTAGGTGACCTTGAAACGGGCCTCCCAAAGCTTTTAGGTGCCGATAACCAAGGTGCAACTTGCGTTTGGCAAAACTGGTTTCAAGTCTCAACAAACCAGCCATTTTATGTACTTTCCCAGTGGCATCCGTCAGGCTGTCGCCCAACACCATGTACCCACCACACTCGCCATAAACGTCTGAGTTTATTGCCGTTTTTTGCAAGCCACTAAGAAAAACTTGGTTTGCAGCAAGTCGTCCTGCATGCAGTTCTGGATATCCACCAGGTAAAAGAACCAAGTCACACTCAGGTGGCGGCTGGTCAGCTAAAGGCGAGAAAAACTTGATTTCCGCCCCGGCATTTCGCCAATCCATTAACAGATGCGGATAGGCAAAGGCAAAGGCAGCATCGCGGGCGATTGAAATCCTTTGGGCCGGCGGCAGCAGACCCGTATCGCTTTGCGCCGAACCAAGCGGTTGCGCGAGCGACAACAATTTATTCAAATCAAGACTTGTGTCGATCACGTCAGCAACGCGATCAAGAAACTCCTCCAAATCAGGCCGTTCTTGCGCTTGGACTAACCCCAAATGCCGAGAAGGATGTTCAAGCCCGATTTGGCGGCGAACAGACCCCAATATCGGTATGTTTGAACCGCGCAAAGCCCCGGTTAGCATTGCTTCGTGCCGTTCTGACCCCGTGTTGTTGAAGATAACGCCAACAACCCGCACATCTTTTTGATGATTGGCAAAGCCGCTGACAACAGCCGCCACAGATTGCGATTGTTTGGCCGTATCAAGGATTAAAACCACCGGCAATTTTAGATGTCGCGCAAGATCTGACGTCGCGCCCTTACCTATTGGCGGTGCCCCATCAAACAAACCCATCGCGCCTTCAATCAGCAATGTACCGTCACCGGATGCCAAATTGCGCAGGCGGTTCGGCGCCATTGCCCAAGCATCAAGGTTCAAACAAGGCTGTCCACTGGCGGCCTCATGAAATCGTGGGTCGATATAATCTGGCCCAGATTTTGCCGAACGCACGGTGAGACCACGCCGTTTCAATGCGCGC
>JBLHMX010000107.1:0-9573 GCA_047622625.1 Paracoccaceae bacterium
CGGTGAGAAAATTAGGGCGGATCATAAAGACACTTGAATCTCATTCACTCAGTCCGTCAATGCAAAAGTCGGGTGTTCAAAGACTCCGAGTATAGCATATTCGCCTTGCGTAGTTTAAGGATAAAGCCTCTGAATATCCCACTCGTTTTCGGTTGTTTCTCGGCGCCACCGAAAACGGTCGTGCAGTCGAAAATCGCCGTCAGCCCAGAATTCAATCTCGACTGGAATGATCCTGAAACCGCCCCAAAAATCCGGACGATCCGGGCTAACCCCTTTGGTTGCAGTCACTTTTGCCACATCTGCCATAAGGCTAGCGCGCGAGTTAAGTGGCTGCGACTGGCGAGATGCCCATGCGCCGACCCGACTGGGTAACGAGCGCGACGCAAAGTATTCATCTGCCTGAGGGCCGTCTTCCTTTGTTACATGACCTCGAACACGAATTTGCCGACGCAGGGTTTTCCAATGTATCACAAATGCCGCACTTCCCGCTTGCGTAATCTCGACGGCCTTAGCGCTGTTGTAGTTTGTGTAAAAGACAAATGCGTCTGGTTCGATCTCTTTTAACAAAACCATTCGGGCGTTTGGCATGCCATCCGCATCTACAGTCGCAAGCGCCATCGCGTTGGCGTCATTTGGTTCAACCACTTGGGCTTCATCCAGCCAGCCCTGCGCAATTTCAAAAGGCGAGCTGCCTGCGAACTTTCCTGATCTATTTGGCATCAAAGCGCTCCATTTGTGTTTCACCACTGAATTTACCCTGATCAAAGAATTTGACCAGTTCTAAATGCCGAAGCTTGCTGATTGTCGCTTGTTCGCTTAAACCGATAAAAACAGAACATCAGTGGGGGTTTAACAGATGTCAGCAGGTTTAATGAGTGGAAAACGTGGGCTTGTCATGGGGGTGGCTAATGACCGCTCGATGGCGTGGGGCATTGCCAAAGCTTGCGCCGCACAGGGCGCTGAAATGGCATTCTCGTTTCAGGGCGAAGCCTTGGGTAAACGCGTGCGACCGCTGGCAGAAAAATTGGGCGTTAAGCATGTCTTAGAATGCGACGTGACAGATGACGCATCTATGGACGCAGTGTTCGCCACCCTTAAAGAAGAATGGGGTGGGCTTGATTTTGTCGTTCATGCGATTGGATTTTCCGACAAAAACGAACTGCGTGGCCGATACGTCGATACCAGTGCCGAAAATTTCCGCATGACTATGGATATTTCCGTATTTTCCTTCACCGCAATCGCACAGCGGGCAGAAAAACTAATGAACGATGGTGGCTCGATATTGACCCTGTCTTATATTGGCGCCGAACAAGTGATGCCGCATTATAACGTCATGGGTGTGGCCAAGGCCGCACTTGAAGCCAGCGTGAAATACTTGGCCGAAGATTTGGGCAAAGACGGTATCCGGGTGAACGCGATTTCCGCTGGCCCCGTGAAAACACTGGCCGCCAGCGGCATTGGCGATTTCCGTTACATTATGAAATGGGCCGAACTGAATTCACCGCTGCGGCGCAGCACCACAATCGAAGATGTTGGCAACTCTGCGCTTTATCTTTTGTCTGATCTTAGTTCGGGCGTGACGGGCGAAAACCTGCATGTGGACAGCGGATATCACATCGTCGGAATGAAGGCCGTGGACGCGCCTGATATCGACGTCGTCACCGGAAGGAAATAAATCATGCCAGATACGCGATTACCGCACGAAAAAGGCTTTCACATATCTTGGGATCAAATCCATCGTGACAGTCGCGCGCTTGCATGGCGTTTGGATGGCCACGGACCTGATGATGGTGCTTGGCGCGCCATTGTGGCGATCACACGCGGCGGCATGGCCCCAGCTATGATTGCGGCGCGTGAATTGGACATTCGCACTGTTGATACGATCAGCATCAAATCTTACGACCATCAAGCCCAATCCGAAGCGGTCATTCTGAAAGGCCCCGACGACGCGATTATGGGCGACGGCACGGGCATTTTAATCATTGACGATCTGGTTGATACTGGAAAAACCTTAGAAGTCGTACGGGCAAAATACCCCAAGGCACATTTCGCCACAGTTTACGCCAAACCAAAGGGCCGCCCAATGGTTGACACGTTTATCACAGAAGTCAGCCAAGACACCTGGATCTTTTTCCCATGGGACATGGCGCTGCAATATGTGGAACCTTATCGCGGTAAAGATTGACGTCGCAGCGTCGCACGATGTCATCCTGGACTGGTTCCGGGATCGCCCATGGCAAACACTAAACTTGACTGCAAGTGATCCCGGATCAAGCCCGGGGTGACAATGAAAAGGTGAGACCCTTAATGTCAATTAAGGATTATCTCTGGCCCCATCACCAATGTCGGCAGCCATGTTGATATGATCGGCACGTAAGTCACTATAATCAAAAAGACAAACAGCACACCCAAGAATGGTAATGCCGCACGAACAACATCCATCATCGGCATGCCCGCCACGCCGGACGTGACAAACAAGTTCAATCCCACAGGCGGCGTGATCATCCCGATCTCCATGTTTACGACCATGATGATGCCCAAGTGAATTGGGCCAATTCCTAGTTCCATAGCAATGGGAAATACTAAGGGCGCAACGATCAACAACAGGCCCGATGGCTCCATAAACTGTCCACCGATCAGCAAAATGACATTGACGACTATCAGAAACATCACTGGCCCAAACCCGGCTGCCAGCATGGTTTTTGCCACTTGCTGGGGAACCTGCTGTTCCGTCAACACATGCTTTAAGATTAACGCGCAGGCGATGATGAACATCAATGTAATCGTCAGTTTACCCGCTTCAAACAATGTCCGGCGCGTGTCTTTGTGAACGAAAGCCGTTAAAACTGCCCAAGGTTTCTGCATCAGCGATTTCTTTGGCTGCCCCTCTTCCGTGTGCAGCGGGCCCATGTCTCGGTAAATAAAGGTCGCAACAAAGAACGCATAGACCGAGGCAACTGCCGCCGCCTCGGTTGGGGTGAAAATGGCCCCATTGGTGACACCAGGAACGCCATAAATTCCGACCATAATGATCACGATCAACAGCAAGCCCCAACTGGCATCGCGAAAAGAGACTGCAATTTCGCGCCAACCGGCCCAATGCCCCTTGGGCATATTCTTAATCGTCGCCATCACATAAATGGCAATCATCAACATGAACCCCGCCAAAAGGCCGGGAATAACGCCCGCAAGAAACATCCGGCCAACCGATACTTCAACGGCCGTTGCATAAACCACCATGACAATCGAGGGTGGGATCAAAATGCCAAGCGTGCCGGCGTTACAGATCACACCAGCCGCAAATTCCTTTGAATACCCCGCCTGTGTCATCGCCGCGATCACAATTGACCCGATTGCGACGACTGTCGCCGGCGAAGACCCGGAAAGGGCGGCAAACATCATGCAAGCAAATACACCCGCAATCGCCAAACCGCCCCGAAAATGGCCGACGACTGAAATCGAAAACCTGATGATCCGCTGCGCCACACCGCCCGTTGACATAAAGCTGGACGCCAAAATGAAAAACGGGATGGCTAAAAGGGTAAAATGCCCCTCAAAAGCCGAAAACAATGTTTGCGCAACCGACGCAAGCGAACCGTCTGAAAACACCAACAAAAACAGGATAGAGCTTAAACCAAGGGCCACCGCAATCGGCACACCGATCAACAACAGCGCGATAATCATCGCAAAAAGAATAGCAACGGTCATCGGTTAATCCTTTAAACTTGCGGCAGCATCTTGCACCGCCTTTTCGGCTTCGTGACTAACGATCAGACTGTCAATTTCGCCGCGCCACAGCTTTACAGTGGCTTCAACAAACCGAAACAACAGCAGCGCCATAGAAATCGGCATAATCAAATAAGGAATGAGCCGCGGGATCTTTTCGTACGCATCCCCGTCATTAAACATCGGCTCAAGAAACCGTAGGGGCGCGATCATGGGAATATCGTTAACCTCGTACCAACCACGGCCACGGACGGTTTCAAACCCGGTGGGAAACCAGCGTCCTGACGTGGGTGAAAGATTAGCAAACGGCGCCCAGTAATCCCAAGCGCCTTTCAGCATTAGAAAGGTGAAAATCAAACAAGCGGTCGCCGACATCAATGCCAATAAGCGCCGCGTTTTTGCGTTCATCATGTTGGTGATAGCGTCGACACCCAGGTGTGCGCCAACTTTTACCGCGTAAGAAACGCCAAGTAGAACCAGCCAGGCGAAAAGGAAGACGGTTGTTTCCAAAGCCCATAAGATATTGGAGTTAAACCCTTTTCGCGCAACAACATTGGCAAAGGTTATAAGAACCATGAGGCCCAGAATGATCGAGATTAAGTTTTCCTCGATCGAATTGACCACACTTGCAACTGTGCGTTTCATGCTTTTGCCCCGCTGGTTTGCACGTTAGATGCGGCCCCGAAATCCAGGGCCGCATCTATTTCAAATCACTTTAGTGATTGGCATTGATGGCTTGTGCAGCAGCGATATTTTCGCTGCCAACATCGCCTTCAAACTGTGCCCAAACTGGCTTCATCACGGCAACCCACTCGGCTCGCTGTGCTTCGTCTAATTCGCGAACAACACCGCCAGCGGCAATTACGTTGGCCCGCGCACCAGCGTTGATTTTGGTGGATTCACTATTTCTGGTATCGGTCACTTCGCCAACAATCGTCAGGAATTGATCGCGCACATCGGCGTCAAGACTGTCCAGCCAATCAACCGATGCCACCAGCAAATAGTCGATGATGCCGTGGTTGGTTTCGGTCGTGCCATCCTGAACTTCAAAGAACTTCTTGCCGTAGATGTTAGACCAAGTATTTTCCTGACCATCCACGACTTTTTGTTGCAGCGCACCGTAAACCTCGGAAAAAGCCATTTTCTGGGGTGACCCGCCAATGGCTTCCATCTGGGCCACTAAAACATCGCTGCTTTGCACCCGGAATTTCAAACCACTTGCATCTGTGGGTGCAATAAGCGGCACGTTGGCAGACATTTGCTTCATGCCGTTATGCCAAAAAGCCAAGCCCTGCAGACCGCGTTTCTGCATGGAATCTTTCATGCCCTGACCCGTTGCAGATAGCTGGAATTCGTTCACTGCTTCGACGTTTTTGAACATGAAAGGCAGATCAAAAATGCGGAACTGTTTGGTGAATTTCTCAAACTTCGACAGGCTTGGAGCGGCCAACTGAACATCGCCCTGAAGCATGGCTTCCAGCACTTTGTTGTCGTCATAAAGGGTGGAATTTGGGAAAACCTCCATACAGGCTTTACCATTCATTTCGGCGTTCACACGTTCAGCCAACAATGTGGCCGCGATGCCTTTTGGATGCTTGTCTGTGTTGGTTACATGGGCAAACTTGATGACGATTTCGCCGTCCTCACAAGACGCAAACGCCGCCCCGCCCGTAAATGTTAGTGCCGCAGCAACGGCAGTGGCTGTCAGGAATTTCATAATATCCTCCCGGATTTTGATTGATGAACGCCCAGCCTTGGGCGCGTGTCGCAAGAGTATAAGTTTTGATTGCCCGCTCAAGGAAAATTGATGAGCCGCATCTGATCAGGCAGAAACCCGCATTTATTCATACGGTTGCGCGGTGATTCTATGGTGATTAACCCTTCATAATACCGCCAACAGTGCGGTTTTCCACACACACAAAATTGACACTGTGCGAAAACTCACCCACTATGATTCCCGGTAATCCTCGGCCCGGATCCGAAGCTTAGACAACCGATCATAAAAGGTTTTACGCGGCAGCCCTAGCGCTTGCGCTGAGCGTGTTGCGTGACCAAAATACTGTTGCAGGGTTGCGGCGATGATACCGCGTTCAACCCTTTCCATCTGTGCTTTCAGGCCCATCTCCGTCACATCTTCATGCAGTCCCCAAGCCACACGTTTGGCATGGTTACGAAGGCTTTTCAGGTTTGCAGGCCACGACATTCCCTGCAATTCTAAGGTCGCAGATTTCATCTGATCAGCCGTCAAAATCGCACCTGCATCAATTTCTTCACGCAGAAACCGATCAAACAACACAGGAACGTCCTCGCGTCTTTCGGCAAGATCGGCCACATGAATTCGCATTACCCCAAGATGATAAAACAAATCGTCATTCATTGATCCTGACTGCACGGACTTTTCAATATCTGGTCCGCAAGTCGCCAATATATGCACGCCCTTTGTGGGGATTATATCGGCCAGCAGTCGAGCCTGATCTGACAGGTTAAGTTTTTCTATATTGCACAGTAAAATCGCATCAGGCGTCGCGGCCAAATCCGATAAATCAAACGGACTAGCGCAATCAATTCGCCGCAGTCCCAAGTTTCCGTGCAGCCCAACAATCAGCCGCGCCACATGTCCACGACCAGTGCCAACGGCGCCAGAAATCAGAACCGGCGTAACCAGCCGCCCTGCCCGCGTAATGACTTCGCGCAGATGTGCGGCCGCCTCTGAGCATCCAAGAAACGCAACTTTTTCATGCCGCGCCATTTCCAGCGCCTTCTTCAATTTTCGGTTTTCCACAACCAATTGCCGTGTCGCCACTGCCTTTGTTATGATTTTAATTAAGTATTTGGGATCACAGGGCTTTTCAAGAAAATCAAACGCGCCATGTCCAATACCACGCACCGCCATTGGCACATCACCCTCACCAGTCAGCAAGATCACCGGCAGATGTTTATCGATTTTTTGCACATGCTCCAGCAATGCAAATCCGTCCTTACCGGGCATGCGAATATCGCTAACAACCACCCCTTGAAAATCCCGCGAAATGTGATCTTTTGCCTCAATGAACGAAGCTGCTGTGATCGGTTGGTAGCCGCCAAGTTCCAACGTCTGCGCCAATGCTTCGCGCACCATTCGGTCATCATCTACCAGCAATACGGGGGGCGGCGTTTGGTTTTTCATGCCGCAACCTGTAAGGGTGCGCGTGCAAGTTCAATTGTGAATTCAGCCCCGCCATCAGGGTGGTTGCGGCCAACTATTTTTCCGCCGAAACTTTGTACAATGCCGTAAGAGATCGACAACCCAAGGCCCATACCTTCAGATGCACCGACCGCTTTGGTGGTGTAAAACGGGTCAAATATCCTGCCTGCATCATCAAGACCCGGCCCCGTATCGCGGATGGATAGAACGGTTTTGCTAGCCATTTCAGCCACCGTAATATCTAGCACCTTGCTTGCCCGCCCTTCCATTGCATCAATGCCATTGGACAACAAATTAACCAAGACCTGCTGTAGTCGCACTTCGCCGCCGCGCACCAAAACCACCGCTTCCGGTGCTTGCCAAACGACAGAAACCTGTTCATTGACAAGCCGTTGCTCATTCATTTCAAGCGCCAGATCAATCACTTCGATCAAATTGACATCCGTCAATTTCTCGCCCTCTTTTCGGGTGAAAGCCCGCAAATTCTTAATGATCCGACCCATGCGTCGTGCAAGATCGGATATCCGTGCAAGATTGCGCTTGGCAGTTTCGGCATCGCCCCGTTCCAAAAATGTTTCAGCGTTTTCTGCGAAAGATCGTATGGCCATCAAAGGCTGGTTTAATTCGTGCGAAATGCCCGCCGACATTTGTCCAAGGGCCGATAACTTTCCGGCCTGCACCAGATCTTGCTGCGCGACCTTCAATGCCTCTTCGGCCTCGCGGCGTTCTTTGATTTGCTGGCGTAAATCAAGGTTAACGCCGGAAAGTTGTTCCGTTCTAAGAGTAACGCGCGCCTCAAGTTGCTGGTTAGCGCGCTCTTCTATGTGCAAACGATCCGCCAAAGCCAACCGTCTCTGGCCCAATATAAGGAAAACCGCGCCGATAACCCAACAAGCGGCCAAGGCAAATGATCCTTGTAACAACGCCGTTAACCGCGCGGGCGCGGCATCAATCAAGATTTGCGCATCCAAATCAATCACAGGTGCCGGGGCGACCAAATGCAATGCAGACGCCGGAAACCGATTGTCGCGCGGAAACTGCCAGACATCGTGTTTGGTCAACGAAGAATGCTGATAAGACGGAAAAGGCTGAACCACGCCCGGGTGATATTTTTGGGATGGGTCTTGCGCAATGGCGCGATCATGCTGCCTTTTAAACAAAAGTTCGAACCGATTTGCAACAAAGATCACACCAAGTCGATCGGTGAAAAACAGGATGTTAGAATTGGCGCGCCAGTCGGTTTCAACCGCTTCGATATCCACTTTGACAACAACAGCGCCAATTGGTGGGCGACCATCCTGCAAAATCGGTGCCGCCGCAAAAAATGCCCGCCGAAAGCCATTTGCGCCTTGCGACGTGCCAAGTGCACCATGCATGGCACGGCGGAAGTAATCAGTTTGGCTGTGGTCAGTATTTTGGCGCGAACCACTTGAAGATGCCACGACAACACCTTGTGAAGACAATATAAAAACTTCGCCAGAACCGGTTTTATCAGCAGCTTCAAGCAACAATTTTTCGGCACCCTCGATATAAGGAGCGCCGTCTTGTTCAAGCAATGCAACCAGGCTTGGGTGATCCGCCAAGATCACTGAAAGTTGGCGAAACCGCTGCAAGTAACTTTGCAATCGGTCAGCTGCCAGCGACAATTCGGTCTGTCCACGGGCCGACAAGCGATCAAGCGCTGTGTCGTAGGCCCACCACCAAACGCCCGTGGATAAAACCGCTGATGCCAGCAGAAATGTGATCACAGGCCACAACAGTTTGCGCATTATTCTCTCCGACAATTGCGCCCCAGTTTAGCCAATCGCCCTTGTCTTGGCCAGTTTGTTTGGCGACAGTGGGCAAAATCACCTAAGGAACAAAATGCAGGAATTCAGCCAAAGCCCGACTGATCCGGAATTCATCCAAGATCCGTACCGTTTTTACCACAAAACCCGCGCTGGCGGCCCGATGTTTTTCTGGACGGATTATAACATGGCCTGTGCCACTTCTTATGAAGCCGTTAATAGCCTTCTGCGTGATCGCCGCTTGGGACGCGAGCAGACCGCTGAAAAACAGAGGCCTATCCCAGATCACGTTGCCGCATTTTACGCGTTTGAGCATCATTCGATGCTGGAACGCGAACCGCCCACGCATACGCGCCTAAGGGGGCTGGTGGTGCGCGCATTCACCAGCCGGCGGATCAAAACAATGGGCCCCGAAATATCGACACTATGCCACCAGTTGGTTGATAATTTTCCGGACGGAACGGTTGATTTACTGCCTGCCTACGCCGAAAAAATACCGGTGATTATTATTGCACGCCTTTTGGGCGTCCCCGAAGAAATGGCCGATCAGTTGTTGATTTGGTCCCATGATATGGTCGCGATGTATCAAGCCAATCGCAGTCGTGAAATCGAAGAGGCGGCGGTGAGAGCCACGTTGGAATTTTCGGATTTCATGCGGATTTATGTGGATCAACGTCGCAAGTCCCCGAAAGACGACCTGCTAAGCGAACTTATTGCCGCCGAAGAACAGGGCGAAAAACTGTCGAATGACGAGCTTCTTTCAACGGCGATCTTATTGTTAAACGCCGGGCATGAAGCCACCGTTCACTCCATTGGAAATGGCGTCAAGTGTTTGTTAGAAAGTAACTTAAATACCGCGCAACTGGTTGCACCCGA
>JBLHMX010000108.1:0-9548 GCA_047622625.1 Paracoccaceae bacterium
GAGGTTTGTTGCGCTTGATCTAACCCACGATCAAGGGTGGGATGCGGCAATGACTGGTATCGATGCGGTCATGCACACAGCCTCGCCCTTTCCGATGAGCCAGCCCAAAGACGAAATGGAATTGATCGGCCCTGCAGTCGATGGCGTGAACCGCGCCCTAAATGCGGCCCATAAAGCCGGGATAAAGCGGGTCATTTTGACGTCATCTGTAGCAGCGATTGCTTATGGACATGGCGCAAATATCAAGGCTGTTTACGATCACTCCGACTGGACCAACTTCAATGGCCCTGGACTGAGCCCCTATGTGAAGTCAAAAACCCTGGCCGAAGCTGCGGCTTGGAAATTCGTTCGCGAGACGGCGCCTGAAATGCAACTAACTGCGGTCAATCCGGGGTTGGTTCTTGGCGCGCCTCTTGATGACCATTACGGCACATCGCTGCAATTAGTGGAACGCCTTCTATCGGGCAAAGATCCCATGCTGCCAAAGTTTGGTTTTACCATTGTCGATGTGCAAGACGTTGCCAAAATCCACGTGGCCGCTCTTGATGCGCCCGAAACCATCGGCCAACGTTTGATCGGTGTTAGTGGTTTCATGTGGTTCAAAGATGTCGCGCAAACCATCAAAGCCGCCAATCCTGAACGCAAAACGGTCACTCGCGAAGCTCCGAATTTCCTGATCCGGATATTTGCCCTGTTTGATCCGGCGATTAAAAGCATCGTTGCTGAGTTGGGCAAAGAAACTCAGGTTTCGGCCGCCCCTACAACCGATCTGTTGGCAATGGAATTTATCTCACCAAGCACTTCCGTTCTGACTGCCGCGGACTATGTTTTGAAATCGGGCAAGGTTTGATCACTATGGCAAAAATTGGCGCATATTTATTCTTCGCCGCAACTATTTTGTCGCAGACAGCATTTGCGCAAGAACCCAATCAACCCGAAGAAACGACTGAAATCGCCCAGCGGCGCTCGGTTCAGGCGCAACACTATATGGTTGTGGCGGCCCACCCTTTAGCCACCGAAGTAGGCCGCGCAATTTTGGCCACCGGCGGGACTGCCGCCGATGCGGCCGTTGCCATCCAAATGATGCTGAACTTGGTTGAACCACAAAGTTCAGGCATCGGCGGCGGGGCTTTCGCGCTTTATTGGGATGCCTCGTCCCAAGAATTAACATCTTGGGATGGTCGTGAAACCGCGCCTTTAGCTGCCGATCAAACCTATTGGCTTGGGCCCGATGGTATACCAGTAAGTTGGTCAAGCGCAGTTGTCGGTGGCCGCTCGGTCGGAGTTCCCGGCACGCTAAAATTGCTTGAAGTTCTGCATCAAAAATTCGGTCAAACCGCTTGGCGTGACCTGCTTGTGCCAACAATCGACCGTGCCGAACAAGGCTTCGCTGTGTCCGCGCGCATGGCTGCTTCAATTGAGCGAGCGCAGGGTTTTCATTTGGCAAAGTTTGATAATACCCGCCAGTATTTCTTTGATGACCAGGGGATTGCTCATCCTGCTGGCCACGTCCTGAAAAACCTTGATTTTGCAGAAACCTTGCGCGAAATTGCCGAAAACGGCAGCGACTATTTCTATAACGGCCCAATCGCCGACGCGATATTGACGGCAACCCGAACGCCGAAAAACAGTGGCATTCTGACCCGTGAAGATTTTGCCACCTATCAGGTCATCCAGCGGCCAAATGTCTGTGCACGCTACAGGGTTCACCAAGTTTGCGGCATGGGCCCGCCATCTTCGGGCGCCTTAACTGTAGGGCAAACCCTGAAACTACTGGAACGCTTTGACCTTGCTGACCTTGGGCCAACCAGCGCGGCTTATCACTTGTTTGCCGAAGCCAGCAAACTGGCCTTTGCGGATCGCGCAATGTTCATGGCTGACAGCGATTTTGTTCCCATGCCCAAAGGTTTACTGAACGAGGTCTATTTGGCCGACCGATCAAAGTTGATCACACCCGACACAGCGATGGCACACGCCAGTGCGGGCGCCCCGCCCTGGGACGAAGCCCAAATGTTTGCACCAGACTTGCAGGCAGAACAGCCGGGAACCTCGCATTTTGTCGTGGTTGACAGCTATGGCGATATGATTTCGATGACCACCACAATTGAAACCGGCTTTGGTTCGGGGCTGATGGTTGGCGGGTTTCTTTTAAACAATGAGCTAACCGATTTCAGTCGCGCGCCGATGCGCGACGGCAAGCTTATCGCCAATCGAGTTGAAGGCGGCAAGCGCCCACGCTCATCTATGGCCCCGACCATCGTTTTCAAAGACGGCCAACCGGTTTTACTGACCGGCTCACCCGGTGGTTCAAGGATCATTGCATATGTGGCGCAATCCATCGTCGCGATACTTGACTGGAACCTTGACCCCCAAGTAGCGATTGATCTGGGCCACGTTGTCAACCGCAACGGCGCCACCGATCTGGAAGAAAATTCAGACTCTGCGGCCTTTGGTCCTGCTTTAACTGCTTTGGGCCACGAAGTTAAAATCCGCAATCTTAACTCTGGGCTGCATGTCATCCAGATTGTTGATGGCGTGCTAATCGGAGCGGCGGATAAACGCCGTGAAGGCGTCGCACTCGGGCACTGATTTCATTGTTCGGAAAATACTCAAATTCAATCAGGCACCGAAGCCGCCAAAACACGGGACATAGCTGCATAGCTTTCGCCACTTTCCGCGTGCCAGTCGTTAAAGGCGGCCTGTATTTTTGCTTGGGCCGATTTTGAGGTTGCTGGCCCATCAATTACCCGCGCCGCTGTCAATGCAGCCACGACTGATCGCGACAGAATAAAATTGTCAAACCCGGCGAACCGCAGCGCATATTGCCCTGTGGCCCCTCCAAGACGTGCACCTCGGGCTTTCATCATGGCAAACAGACCAACGGTGTCCGACGTTGGCCAATTGCCGATATATTTCGCCGCCGACCCATGTTCGCGGGCCAGATCGGACAGGAAAATCGCATTGTCGCGTACGGATAGTATTTTGACCGCATGGCGCACAATGTCGGTGTTCTTCAAATGCCCATCTAGATCTTCATCCGACATCATGGCATTCTGGCCCAGATCAAACCCGTGAAAAGCGGTTTCGAATCCCGGCCACTTATTTTCCACAACCTTCCAGTTGAACCCGGCCTGAAATACCCGCTTGGAAAATTCTGATAACAGACGATCATCGGTCCAATCCGAAAAGCGTTTTACAGGCGCGTTCGGCATATGTGCCGCCAGAACTTCGGCACCTTTCCGATCAACCGCGATTTGTTTAATTTCTGCGAAAGTTCTCATCATGAAATCTCCTTTTCAAAACGACCGATTAGGCGTGCCCTAGCGTCGGGCAATGGGCGATCCCCCAATGCGCATGCAAGCCAGTGTTCCAAAAAGAAACCTGTGGTATGAAGCGCGCTTAGTAAATCATTGGGGTCCGGATAAGCCAACAGTTGCTCAACCCAATCCCCCGCACCAGCGCCACAAACTGCACGGCCTGTTTTTGGTGAGACATATTCCAGGCCTTCACGCACGCCGGTAACAGCACATGAGCTTAGATCCAGCCCATAACCAAGATCTTCAAGCAGCAGCAATTCCCAAGCCAAATAGGCCGCATGCCATTCTTGGCCATCGCCCAACAGATCCAGAAAATTCAAGGAGGCCGCATAAAGCCGCGCATGCGCCTCGCGCTCCGGCAAAGCAAATTTCAACAAGCCGCAAACTGCATTTAACGCCGCCAATGCTGTGCGATCGTCCATCACCAATGCAGCCCGGGATTTTATCGGCTCAACCTTATAGGCCCCTAAATGATCTTCAAGTCGCGCGCGCCATTCTACATCAAGCTGCGCCCCTGGCTGCAGAACAGGTGCAAGCTTACGCCCGGCACCACCGCGTACCACGCCTGCATGGCGACCTTTGTTTTCAGTAAAGACTTCGATTATTGCAGCGCTTTCGCCGTGCCTGCGCACTGATAACAAAACACCCTGATCGCGCCAATCCATTTGCAAAAGGATAAAGGATATTTATGTCGAACGAAACCCGACTTTGTGTACAGGCATTGAATGCCTACTCAGCGAACCCTGGCTCATCCAGCAAGTGACGGCCTTCACGATCTTCGACTTCGATGATCCAGATGTCAGGGTCAAAGTTGCGTTGCCGCACAAGCGATGTTTCGACGTCCGCATCCAGCCCTTCAGCCAGCAGCACCCATAGGCGGTTTCCGTCTATGTCAAAGCTGCGCTGAAATGCTTTTGCTTGACCGTCCAGTGTATTTTGTTTGACGACGACCGCACCCGCCGTTGCGTCGCCTTTGGCTGTCACAAAGACTGGAATATTGGCAAGACGCAAGCGCGCCAGATAGGCCTTCACCCAGAAATCAGAGGTTAGTCGGGGCACTAGTTCCCGTCCTTAAAATTCAACCCCATTTCGCTGTAGCGTTCGCTATCTTCCAACCAATTCGGGCGTACTTTAACTTGCAAAAACAGATGCGCAGGGCGGCCTAAGAATTCCGATATTTCTTCGCGCGAAGCTTTGCCGATCTCTTTGACTGTCTCGCCTTTTGGTCCCAACAAAATGCCCCGATGCCCTTCGCGAACCACATAAATCAACTGGTCAATCTTGACCGATCCGTCTTCGCGTTCTTCCCACTTTTCCGTCTCAACTGTCAGTTGGTATGGCAATTCCTGATGCAGTCGAAGCGTCAATTTCTCGCGCGTAATTTCGGCAGCGATCAAGCGCAGCGGAACATCGGCTATTTGGTCTTCAGGATAGTGCCACGGGCCCGCAGGAACCTGATCGGCCAACCATGACTTCAAGTCGTCAACACCGTGGCCACGTTCGGCCGAAATCATGAAAGTCGCTGCAAATTCATGCGCCTGGTTCAACTTCACAGTCAACGCTAACAGCTTTTCGCTTTTCACCCTGTCAATCTTATTGATCGCTAGCGCCACTTTTTGACCAGCAACAAAGCGGTCTTTTAAAGTGTTAAGAATCGCTTCGACACCAGGGGTCATACCGCGATGAGCCTCGATCAACAGCACGATCACGTCCGCGTCGGCCGCACCCGACCAGGCCGCCGAAACCATCGCCCGGTCAAGTCTGCGGCGGGGCTTAAAAAGGCCGGGCGTGTCGACAAAAATCAACTGCGCGGCGCTTTCAATAGCGATGCCGCGGATGCGCGCACGAGTGGTTTGCACTTTGTGCGTAACAATCGAGACCTTGGCCCCGACCATGCGGTTCATCAGAGTCGATTTTCCAGCATTTGGCTCGCCTATAAGGGCAACAAATCCGCAATGTTGTTCGTCTGTGTTTTCGCTACTCATTCGGGACTTCCACTTGGGCTAATAGTAAGGTGGCGGCGGCCTGCTGTGCTTGGCGTTTAGAGGCAGCCGAGGCTGTGGCTTCTTCGCCCGACTGAAGCCGCGCGACAATGGTAAATACTGGCGCGTGGTCAGGGCCAGACCGGTCAGTTTCAATGTAATCAGGCGGGTCTTGGCGACGCGCTTGCGCCCATTCCTGCAGGGCGGTTTTCGCGTCACGCGCATCAACTTCGGCGGCCCCAATGCGTGCGCCCCAAAGCCTTAAGATTAGATCGCGGGCCGTTTCAAACCCGGCGTCCAGATAAACCGCCGCGATCACTGATTCCATGCCGTCACCTAGCAGGGCTTGCTTACGTCGACCACCTGAAATCATTTCCGATCGACCAAGTTTCAGAACTTCGCCTAGCGAGATTTCGACGGCTATTTCTGCACAGGTTTCTTTACGCACCAAAGAATTAAAGCGCGGTGCCAACACCCCTTCGCTGGCGGCGGTATCTGCCATAAGCAGTGCTTCGGAAATCACCAGCCCCAACACCCGGTCGCCCAGAAATTCCAACCGCTGATTATCTGGTCGTGTGGTTGACGACAGCGACGCGTGCGTCAGTGCCTCAACCAACAATTCGGTACGTTTGAAATCATGGCCTATCCGTTTCGAAAAGGCATTGAGTTCGGTCGATAGTTTCACTTAATCGCCTTGAAAAACCGGTCACTGCGCCATGTCCAGAATGCCAGAATAGAACGGCCCGCTGACGAGAATACCACGCGATCTGCACGACCCACCAGGTTTTCAAACGGAACAAACCCAACGCCGTTTGGTCGACCAAATCGGCTGTCCAAACTGTTATCGCGGTTGTCGCCCATGAAAAAATATTCGCCTGCAGGAACAGTGAACGCTTTTGTATTATCGCCCCGCCCACCGTCCACAATACTTAGCGTACTGTGTGAAACCCCGTTTGGCAGGGTTTCTATAGTGCGGGTCTTTTTGCAAACTTCACCGAAATCCAACGTTCCGTTTTCGCACTGCGGCAATCCACGTTGCGAGCCTTGATAATCGTAAACTTCATCAAACGTACCACCAGGTTCAGTTTTGACTGCCACGTCATTGATATAAAGCAGGCCATTCTTCATCTGAACTTTATCACCCGGCAGACCGATCAAGCGTTTGATGAAATCAACTTTTGACACCGGGTGTTTGAAAACGACCACATCTCCGCGATCAGGCTCCGACCCCAATATGCGGCCGGAAATCGGGCACATAGAAAACGGGCAAGAATGCTTGGAATAGCCATAAGCCATTTTGTTCACAAACAGAAAATCGCCGATCAAAAGCGTCTCTTTCATCGACCCTGATGGAATCCAAAACGGCTGAAAGAAAATTGTGCGGATAACGCCTGCTAACAACAGCGCGTAAACGATGGTTTTGATCCAATCAACGATGCCATCTTGTTTGTTTTCGATATCCGCCATTGGGCCCTGCCTGAATTAAAGATTGTTGCAGGCTACATGACCACCGACCAGCGACAAGTCAAGCTGATCAGAGCATTTGGACGCGTCGTTCACCGTTACACGGGGCGTATTTATTTTGGGCAGTACATAACTTGAAACTTGTATCGGCATAACTAAACCACGCGCTATTTATCTTGCGCGTTTATCTTTTTCGGTAACGCCTCAATGACTACAAAAGCCTGCGCCCAAGGATGGTCATCAGTCAGCGTGACGTGGATTTCGGCATACATTCCTTCGGGTGTCATGTCTTTTAGCCGCTCGGCTGCCCAGCCAGTTACATGCATTCTTGGCTGGCCCGTACGCAGATTACTAACCGCCATGTCTTTCCAGGAAATCCCCATACGCAGACCTGTGCCCAGCGCTTTGGAACAAGCCTCTTTTGCGGCCCAACGTTTGGCGTATGTGCCCGCAATGTCCTTTCGCCGTTCAGCCTTAGCTTGTTCAATGTCGGTAAAAACCCGGTTGCGAAACCGATCACCGAACCTATCCAGCGTTCCCTGAATCCGTTCGATGTTTGCCAAATCAGTTCCGATACCAAGTATCATTCGCCGCCTAGCGTCATATCGGCGGCAATTTCACCTGTCGCTTGGTTCAAAACGATATGCAAGATGGCCCCGTTGGTGAACGAGGTTTCAGGGTCATACAATCGGACTGGTAGATCGAACATCAATCCGATCGCCGGATCATAAGTTGCCTGAAGGTCTTGAAACTGTATCCCACCAAAACCGCCACCCTGCGCCAAGCCTATGGTTTTGCATTGGCGATCACCTACTGGACCGTAAGGTGGTGACAGGATCAACAAATGAAACGCAGCCGCTGCTGGTTCAACGGTATCGATCAATGCAAGGCGAGTTTTGCCATTGGAAAACGTGCGGCTGTTTTCTTCCCAAGGTTCAACAAGGTTCCAAGCCGACGCTTGCCAGTCGCAATCATTAACAGACTGCGCATGTGTCGATCCCGCGAATAGAACAATCAATAATGTAACAATAATCCGGTTCATTGTGTTTCCTTATTGCCTGATTGGTACAGTTAAAAGTTTAAGACTGGCTGCGCCGAAAAATACCGCGAATGTAAAATCAAAAAACCGTTTCATGCGCTGGTACCCACGAACAATTCCAGGGTTTGAAAACAACAGTGCATAGCCCAGAAATATAATAATCGATCCCGCATAAAGGATAAAGAACATCCGAAAAACATCGCCTGCGGTGGCGTCAACGGGTAGAACAATGGCATAAATCGACCCCCAAGTAAGGATCGCTTTTGGATTTGTAAGGTGGATCAGCAGACCGCGCGAAAATACCTGGGCTGGTGTGCCGCGATGGCTTCTTAATAGCAATGCCGCACCGGGCTTCAACGCGGCACGCAAAGACTTAAGCGCCAGATACAACAGATAAACCGCGCCAAAATAGCGCAAAATTTCAAACACCCAAGCATTGGCAAGCATTACGGCACTTAAACCGGATGCTGCGGCCAAACCAAGGCTGGCGCTGCCTGCCAAAATACCTAAAGCGAAAATCAAACCAGCTTTGCGGCCTTCGTTCATTGACGTGCCGGCAATAGACAGAGTTGCGGGGCCTGGGCTGCTGCCGGCCAACATCCATCCTAGGTACAACAAGGCAAATTCAACGCCGCTCATTCGCGGGCCTCGTCCATCAGCCGACGCATTTCTTTCATGGCGGGGCCGAGCCCTGCAAAAATCGCCTCACCGATTAGAAAATGACCGATATTCAGCTCCATTACTTCAGGAAACGCGGCAACGGGTTTCACGCAATCATATGTCAGACCGTGACCCACATGAACCTCAAGTCCCAATGAATGGGCAAAGGCCGACATATCGCGCAGGCGCGCAAACTCGGCATCGCGCTCGTCATATCGGCCTTCGGAATGGGCGTCAGCGTAGGCCCCTGCATGCAATTCAACCACAGGTGCGCCAATGCGCGCCGCGGCTTCGATTTGGCGTTGATCGGCAGCGATAAAAATCGACACCCGGCAACCAGCGTCACGCAGAGGTGCAATAAAATGCGCCAGCTTGTTTTCTTCACGCGCTACTTCCAGCCCACCTTCGGTTGTGCGTTCTTCGCGTTTTTCCGGTACGATGCAAACAGCATGTGGCACGTGGCGCAGCGCAATTGCTTGCATTTCATCCGTTGCAGCCATTTCAAAATTCAACGGCACGGTCAGACATTCCATCAACGCATCTATATCACGATCGGTAATGTGGCGGCGGTCTTCTCGCAAGTGTGCCGTGATGCCGTCGGCGCCAGCCTCCTGCGCTAACTGAGCAGCACGTGCAGGATCAGGATAGGCCCCGCCCCGCGCATTTCGAACCGTGGCAACATGGTCAATATTAACGCCAAGACGAAGGCGGCCAAGTGGCGAAGTTAGTACAGAAGTCATAGGCGAATTATCCAGCTAAAGTGATTCTTAGCATCAGACTAAGCCGATCAGCGCGCGCCGTCAGCCTTTTTGCCAGATTTTGATTTGCGTTCTTTCCAGCGGCGCAACATTACGCCTTTGCGTCGTTTCTGGTACGCCTCAATCAAGGGCCGGCTTAGAAAATATGCAATCACCCCGCCGACAATCCCAGGGATAGTTCCACCGACTAAATAGGGTAAAAACAAGTCTCTAAAAAATTGCTTAAGATTGCTCCAATCGGCACCATCAGATGTAAATATCGCTTTGAAATTTGTCCAGAAGTCTGTAGCAGCAAGGGCGAAAACCGTTAGGATAGCCTTGTGGTTCT
>JBLHMX010000109.1:0-9513 GCA_047622625.1 Paracoccaceae bacterium
TTTACGCGTCACTGTCCCCCCCCAACCACAACTGCAAGTTAACATGTGATATCGCACCAAACCAAACAATTTTCGCTCTTTTCCCCCTAAATGGTTATCAAAAAATTGATCTTTGTTCACGATTCTCGCATTAATAGGCCATGAAAGAAAAGATTGTTCAAACTAAGCTTGGAATCACGATTATTGGTGCAGGACGCAGTTCGGCCAAGCAAATCAAAAAATCCCGCACTCTGGCCCCATTTGTCTTGGCCGCGGATGGCGGGGTTCATTGCGCCCTGAAATATGGTGTCATTCCAGACGCGGTGATCGGTGATCTGGATGGTCTTATGAACATGGATATTGCGGTGGCAGCACAAGGTATCCACCGAATTCCTGAGCAAGACAGCACTGATTTTGAAAAATGCCTGTATTCAATCGATGCGCCCTTTGTGATCGCGCATGGTGTGACGGGATCACGGTTTGATCATTCGCTTGCAGCGATGAACGCTCTAATCAAGTATTTCCCGCTTCCAGTTATCGTCGTATCCGGCAAAGACCTGATTTTTGTGTGCCCGCCAGAACTGCACCTGCCTCTGCCGGTCGGTACACGAGTGTCGTTGTTTCCGTTGGCAACAGTTTTTGGCAAGTCAAAAGGCTTAGAATACCCGATCGACGAGATAGAACTTTCTCCGATCGGCAGGATTGGCACCTCAAACCGGACCGTTGACGAAAAAATCGAAGTATCGTTCGCTGAGCCCATTATGTTGGTGATTTTGCCGCGCAAGCACCTTACGGCTGTGGTCAGGGCTTTGCTTTAAATGAACGCGTAACAGTAAAGTGGATCAAAACGCTGAAACGTGACGTTCAACAAGCCGCGTGATTAACGGCCAAACCACCCAACGAGGTTTCTTTATACTTGGCGTTCATGTCCAAACCGGTTTGGCGCATGGTTTCAACGCATTCGTCAAGTGACACCAAATGATCGCCATCCCCGCGCAAAGCCAGCGATGCCGCTGATACCGCTTTGATCGCGCCCAACCCGTTACGTTCAATGCAAGGAGCCTGCACAAGGCCGCCAATCGGGTCGCAGGTCATGCCCAAGTGATGTTCCAGAGCGATTTCAGCCGCGTTTTCCACCTGCTTTGGTGTGCCACCCATAACCTGACAAAATCCTGCCGCCGCCATTGCCGCGGCAGATCCAACTTCACCTTGGCATCCGACCTCGGCGCCCGAGATCGATGCATTTTGCTTTATCAAGCCGCCGATTGCAGCTGCTGCCAACAAAAAGTCTGCGACTTTGCTGGGCTGAGCAGTGGGCACATGGTCCAGATAATACCGTATAGTTGCAGGAATTACCCCCGCCGCCCCGTTCGTAGGTGCGGTAACAACTTGGCCACCCGCGGCATTTTCTTCGTTTACGGCCATTGCATAGACCGAGATCCAGTCATTGATCGTGTGCGGTGCGGAATTGTTCATGCCGCGTTCTGCTTGCAACTGCTCATGAATGGCTTTGGCGCGTCTACGCACGAATAACCCACCGGGCAAGATGCCGTCTTTGTCCAGCCCGCGATCAATACAGTCGTTCATCACTTCCCAGACTTTTTGAATACCGTTGGAAAGTTCAGGATGAGACTTGGCTGAAATCTCGTTGTTCCATTTCATTTGCGCGATGGTTTGGCCACTGCTTTCGGCCATTTCAAGCATTTCAACGGCATTACTAAATGGGTAGGGCACGTCGGTCGGCACTTGCAGTCCGGTGTCGTTGATCAATTCGTCCGCAGTTAAAACAAACCCGCCGCCAACGGAGTAATAGGTTTCTTGCAAAATCACATCGCCCGTACTGTCCAGCGCGTTCAAAATCATACCGTTGGCATGGCCCGGCAAAATTGTATCATAGTCGAAGACAAGATCGTGGTCAGGGTCAAAAGCAAGTGGTTCAAGGCCATCGGCTTTTATCCAGCCATCGTTTTTGATCGCTTCAAGCGTAATTTCCGCAGCCTTATTGTCAAAAGTCGCCGGCACAAACCCAGCCAAACCCAGAATGACAGCGCGGTCGGTTGCGTGGCCCTTGCCCGTAAAAGCAAGTGACCCATGCAATGAAGCGCGAATACCGTGGGCGCTGAAGTCACTGGCGCGAAGCGTGTCCAAAAATCGTGCAGCGGCAACCATCGGGCCCATCGTGTGTGAACTTGATGGGCCAACGCCCAGTTTGAAAATATCAAAGATGCTTAGAAACATAGGTAAAATCCGGTTATCTGGCGGCCTGTTCAGCCCGTTTCCTATCGGAAACAATTCAAACAACATACACCAAACCCGACACCTATTAGTCTAAAACCCACATAGGGTAAGCAGGGCGGCTTTTTCCGCTCGCAGATACAGCCAATTGACCTTATAACGTTCCGCAAACAGCCAAAATGGGGGAGTCGTCTTGGTCTCTGATCTGTCACCAATTGATACTGCGAAATTTGTGTCGGCGAAACGGGCGCTGGACTATGTCGAAAGCGGCATGCGCGTTGGCCTTGGCACGGGGTCCACGGCCGCGTGGATGGTGCGTATCCTTGGCGAAATGGTTCGGCACGAAGGTTTGAAGATCGTCGGCGTTCCCACGTCGGATCGCACAGCACAGTTGGCAACCGAAGTAGGCATTCCTATCACCACTTTGAACGAGGCGAAGTGGCTGGATTTAACTATTGATGGCGCAGATGAATTTGATAGCAACCTAAACCTTATCAAAGGCGGTGGCGGTGCGCATTTGCAAGAAAAGATCATTGCAACAGCGTCCGATCAAATGATCGTCATTACAGACACGTCTAAAGAGGTCGAAACGCTTGGCGCGTTTCCTTTGCCCGTTGAAGTCGTGTGTTTTGGTTGGGAAACCACCAAGGCCCTGATGGAAGAAGCGTTGATGAACGTCGATGTTATGGGCACATCCGCGAGTTTACGGCTTGATCGGGATCGACCATTTGTCACTGACGAGGGGCATTATATTCTTGATCTGCATCTCAGACGGATCGCGGAACCACGCAAGCTGTCGCTAATACTGAACCAAATTCCGGGCGTGGTTGAAAACGGGCTTTTCATCGACATATGTGACGTGGTCGTTATTGGCCACGGCGATGGGCAGGTCGAAGTGCGGGATATTAATGCTGGCACGGTTGAACATGAAATGATCGACGTGATTGAACGCGACAACCTTTTTGTCGATATAGCGGAATAAATAAATGAGCTTTGACTATGATCTATTCGTCATTGGCGGCGGCTCCGGCGGCGTTCGCGCGGCGCGGCTAACGGCCGCTGAGAGCCACAAGGTTGGTTTGGCAGAAGAATACCGTATGGGCGGCACCTGTGTCATTCGCGGCTGTGTGCCAAAAAAACTGATGGTTTATGCGTCAAACTTTGCCGATGCTTTTGAAGATGCCGCCGGATTTGGCTGGAGCGTCGGGAAAACCGCCTTTGACTGGGGCAAATTCATTGCTGCTAAGGATGTGGAAATTGACCGCCTTGAGGATATCTACCGCAATAACCTTGGCAATTCGGGCGTCGAGATATTCGACGCGAGGGCCGTTCTGGTTGATCCACATACAGTGAAATTATCAACCGGCGCGACCTTCACCGCCAAGCATATTCTGGTAGCCGTCGGTGGCGCACCCTTTGTGCCACCTATCCCCGGGGCTGAGCTGGCAATCACTTCAAACGAGATATTTGACCTGAAAACCCAACCTAAGCGGCTGTTGATTGTTGGCGGTGGTTACATTGCCTGCGAGTTTGCTGGCATCATGAACGGATTGGGCACGCATGTTTCTCAGTTTTACCGTGGGGCCCAGATTTTGCGTGGGTTCGACGACGAAGTTCGCGGCCATGTTGCCGATGAAATGATAGCACGCGGCATCAATCTGCATGTCGGCACCGATGTGACCGAGATCATTAAGACCGACACCGGATTGCTGGTGAAATGCACCAATGGTTCAGAAACCGAGGTTGATCAGGTTCTTTACGCCACGGGCCGCAATCCCAATACCACTGATCTGGGGCTTGAGGCTGCTGGCGTTGTAATCGGTCGTCGCAGTGAAATCGTGGTTGACGCGTGGTCACAGACTAACATCCCGTCAATCTATGCGGTGGGTGATGTCACCAACCGTGTGGCATTAACGCCTGTGGCGATCCGCGAAGGGGCGGCGTTTGTGGAAACAGTGTTCAAAGCTAACCCAACCAAAGCCGACCACGAAGATATTCCCACGGCAATATTCACCCAACCGGAAATCGGCACAGTTGGCTTAAGCGAAGAAGATGCCCGCGATCAGGAAATTATCGAAGTTTACCGATCGGCCTTTCGCCCAATGATGCATGTCTTGGCGGGGCGTAGCGAGCGCATGTTGATTAAAATGATTGTCAGTCAAGCAACTCGACGGGTTATGGGTGTGCATATCGTCGGTCATGCAGCGGCCGAAATGATCCAGATGGTCGGTATTGCGATCAAAATGGGAGCGACAAAAGAAGACTTTGACCGCACGATGGCCTTGCATCCTTCGGCGGCAGAAGAATTGGTAACGATGAAAGAACCTGTAAGGGTTGGTTAATTGCGACTTGAAATTTGGGTAATTTACCCCCAATTGACGTGGCAGGCACAAAACAGCAGTTTTGAGAAAAGGACAGCAAACAAATGGCTGGAAATGACAATGGCGGCCCTTGGGGCGGCGGTGGTAATAACGGTGGCAACAAAGGCGGCGGTAATAACGGCGGCAACAATGGTGGCCGCCCACCCGGCGGCGATGGCCCGCAAATCCCAGAAATCGAAGAGATCGTTAAAAAAGGTCAAGAACAACTGCGCGTCTTAATGGGCGGTCGCGGTGGTTCTGGTGGCGCAAACGGCGGCGGCGAAATGCCAAGCCTTGGGCGCGGCACAATCGGTTTGGTGGTTCTGGCGGCTGCAGCTTTGTGGCTTTACGCTTCGTTCTACACGGTCAAGCCAGAAGAAAAATCAATCGAGCTGTTCTTTGGCCAATATTCGTCCACGGGCACTTCCGGTCTTAACTTTGCCCCTTGGCCAGTTATTACCAAAGAAATTATTGTGGTGTCGCGCGAGCGCACTGAAGACATCGGTGTCGGTTTGAACTCGCGTTCAGATCAGGGGTTGATGTTGACTGGTGACGAAAATATCGTCGATATCGATTTCCAGGTGGTTTGGAATATCAGTGATCCGGCGGCGTTTCTGTTTAATCTGGCCGATCCGCTGGAAACAATTAACGCAGTTTCTGAATCAGCGATGCGCGAAATTATTGCGCGTTCGGAACTTGCACCTATCCTGAACAGGGATCGTGGTGCGATTTCAACGGAACTTAGTTTGCTGGTGCAAGAAACACTTGATAGTTATAAATCAGGCATCAACATTGTGCGGGTCAACTTTGAACGTGCTGATCCGCCGCGCGAAGTTATTGATGCTTTCCGCGAAGTGCAGGCGGCTGAACAAACCCGCGATACGCTGGAAAAACAGGCCGATGCCTATGCCAACCAAGTTGTGGCCGGCGCACGTGGTCAGGCAGCGCAGTTGCTGCAACAAGCCGAAGGTTACCGCGCCGAAGTGGTAAACGGTGCCGAAGGTGAAGCCAGTCGCTTTATTGCCGTATACGAAGAATATGTGAAAGCGCCCGAAGTCACGCGCAAACGGCTGTATCTTGAAACTATGGAAAAAGTACTCGCCTCGGTGAATAAAATCATCATTGACGACGCTGTCGGTGGCGACGGCGGCATCGTGCCATATCTGCCTTTGAATGAATTGCAAAAAGGAGGGTCGAACTAATGAAACGTTCAGCTCTAATATTACCGATCCTGGTTGTTCTGGTCTTTATTGTCTCTTCCTCGGTTTACGTGGTGGACGAGCGAGAAAAAGCGCTGGTTCTGCAATTTGGCCAGGTTAAAGCCGTGAAAGAAGCTCCTGGCATTGCTTTCAAAATCCCGTTCATTCAGGAAGTGGTCAAATACGAAGACCGTATTCTTTCGCTGGACACACAACCGCTTGAAGTTACGCCATTGGATGACCGTCGTCTTGTGGTTGACGCCTTCGCACGGTGGCGCATCGCCGACGTGGTTCAGTTTCGCCAAGCCGTTGGTACGGGTGGTGAAGCCACAGCGGAAAGTCGCCTTGATCGCATTCTAAGTGCCGCAACCCGCGAAATTCTGGGTTCGGTTACGTCAAACCAAATACTTTCTGCTGACCGGGTTGCGTTGATGAACAGCATTCGCGACACAGCGCGCACACAAGCGATTGAACTTGGCGTAGAAGTGGTTGATGTGCGGATCAAACGCGCAGATTTGCCGGTGCAAAACTTGAACGCGACGTTCGCGCGTATGCGGGCAGAACGGGAACGTGAAGCAGCCGATGAAATTGCGCGCGGTAATGAAGCGGCGCAAAAAGTGCGGGCCCAAGCAGATCGGACCGTGGTTGAATTAACCTCAGAAGCCCGCAAGAACGCTGAGATTATTCGCGGTGAAGCCGACGCTAAACGCAACGCGATTTTTGCGGCGGCGTTCGGGGTTGACCCTGAGTTCTTTGCTTTCTATCGCTCGCTCGGGGCTTATGAAGTTGCCTTGACTGGCAGCAATTCCAGCATGGTCATTTCGCCAACCAGCGAGTTTTTTGACTATCTGAAATCGGATACAGCACCCGTCACTGACGCAGGGGCAACCGAGTGATTTCAGACATATTGACGGGCCTTGGCCTTGTCGCAGTTATCGAGGGGCTGGTGCTTGCACTGGCCCCTTTGCGATTCGACGACTTGCTTGAGGCATTGCGTCAAATGCCGGTGCAAACCCGGCGTAACATCGGATTGGCAGCCGTTGCGTTCGGTGTGTTGTTGGTATGGCTCGCGCGGTTCGTGATCGTATAATCGCCCGTAGACGTTACGTTTCGTTAACATTGATCGGCGAAACTCTGCACAATTGTAAAGGCGGCTTCACGCTCATTTTATAAATGCGTCAGTGGGTAAAGGTTGAATTTTGGCGCGAAAGCCACGATCTTGGGTCAGAGGCGCCCGTTTGTTATTGGGCCCAAATGTGACAAAAACGGAGGGTTCGAAATGAATTCCAGAGCATTAACTTCTCAAGCTACATCCCCCAACCATATGCGCGCATTATTTGCGTTGCTGATGGGCATGGCCTTCTTGATGGCGCAGGCCATAGCGGCGCAAGCCCGCGGAGCAAATGAAAGTCTTGCCGATTTGGTTGATCAGGTTAGTCCTGCCGTGGTTAACATTACGACAACAACTATGGTGGCTTCGGCAACAACCCCGCAGCCAAACGCGTTGCCTGATGACTCGCCCTTTGAAGACCTTTTTCGCGATTTTCTTGACCGCCAAGAACAACAACGCGGTCCACGCCGGGCCTCCGCCCTTGGGTCGGGGTTCATTATTTCTGAAGATGGTTTTATCGTCACCAACAACCACGTCATCGAAGGAGCGGACGAAGTTATCATCGAATTTTTTAACGGCGGCGAAATGGTGGCCACAGTCATAGGCACCGATCCCAAAACGGACATCGCGCTTTTGAAAGTTGACAGCGATGAGCCCCTGCCATTTGTGCGGTTCGGCGACAGCGACATCGCGCGCGTTGGCGATTGGGTGATGGCCGTTGGCAACCCGCTTGGCCAAGGATTTTCGGTTTCTGCCGGTATTATTTCCGCCCGCAACCGCGCCCTTCGCGGTACATATGATGACTTCATCCAGACAGATGCAGCGATTAATCGCGGCAACTCTGGCGGCCCGCTTTTCAACATGGACGGCGAAGTTATTGGCGTAAACACAGCGATCTTGTCACCTAATGGCGGCGGCTCAATCGGTATTGGCTTTTCAATGTCGTCAGCAGTTGTTTCGCGGGTGGTTAACCAACTGCAAGAATTCGGGGAAACTCGTCGGGGTTGGTTAGGCGTTCGCATTCAAGACGTCACACAAGACGTTGCCGAAACATTAAACCTAACAGACGCGGCAGGTGCCTTGGTAACTGACGTGCCTGACGGCCCAGCAAAACTGGCTGGCATCTTGCAAGGTGACGTTATCATCACCTTTGATGGCAAACATGTACCCGACACCCGTGAATTGGTGCGTATGGTCGGCGAAACCACCGTTGGTAAGGCCGTTCGGGTTGTCGTTTTTCGCGAAGGAAAAACCACGACGCTTAAAGTGGTGTTGACCCGACGTGAAGATGCCGAAGCTGCAAGCATTGTTCCGGCAAATACCCCGCCTGCGATCACCGAAGAAAAGGAATTGCTGGGCCTGACCCTCAAGGGGCTTGATGGCGATCTGCGCAGCCAACTTGGGCTAAATGAAACCGATCTTGGTGTTATTGTGATGAACGTCGATGAGGCAAGTCAGGCCTTTGAAAAGGGCCTGCGCGCAGGTGATTTGATTGTCGAGGCTGGGCAACAGAAAGTCGAGACACTTTCGGAGCTGTCCAAACGCTTGGATCAAGCCCGCGAAGCTGGCAGAAAATCGATCCTATTGTTGGTGCGTCGCGGTGGCGAGCCGCGCTTCGTGGCTTTGTCGCTTGGCTAAATGATCGGACTGCGAATTTATAAGGGCGTCGTAACGGGCGCCCTTTTTGCTATTCAGTCAGTTCTGATACTCGTTCAACCGCGACAAGGCCCAACCTGCGTGCGGAAGCCAAAGATAAGGTCTCGCTATCAAGTTCGGGTAGTTGAAATTTGCGAATTGCACGGCGTGTGCGCCCATCAAGTTGACCTGTGATACGACCATGATACAGACCACGGACTTTCAGGGCGCGCTGAACAGATGCCGTAAATTCGCCAACCCGCACTTTGCTGCAAGGTGTCTTGAACCAAATATCCGCGCGTTCCTGCAGAATTTTTTGCACAGTTTCGGTGCGATAGGCGGCAGGCGTTAGAAGTGTGCCTGCGTCATCATAGGTGGCTGCGCGAACAACCACATGCTGGGTCACCGTTTCGATCACCGCAGGCGAAACTTCTTTGCCGTAACATGCCCCTGGCTCAGCACCTGGTGGTCGCAAATCCATTTCGGTAGCCGAAGTGTCAGTGATACCTGACAACTGCAATTCCATACAGCCTGACAATACTAAAGCTGCGCCAAAAGCACCTAATATCTGTGGGATCTTCATTCTGCTCGCCCCATTTTTTTCTGATTCTAAAGCCAAATGAAAGATAACGAAAGAAAATTCCGAAAAACCTTCAATCAATGCAAACCTCCTGACACAAGGCTGTCAGGGGGGCTGTGTCATAGGTGCGGTATTGAAACCAAACTGGAGACACTAAAATGAGCACTCAACCTCAACACGCCGTTGCCTGGAGCGAAATTCCTGTTACCGATATGAAAAATGCCGTAGCTTTTTATAACGAAGTATTCGGCTACACCCTGACAATTGATGAAAGCGGCCCGAACCCGATGGCGATGTACCCTGACAATAATGCGATGGGTGTTTGTGGCCATCTGTATCCCGGTAAACCTGCGACCGACGGGCAGGGACCAACTGTGCATTTGGCCATCCCCGACAAAATCGAAGCAGCGATGG
>JBLHMX010000110.1:0-9405 GCA_047622625.1 Paracoccaceae bacterium
CGTCTTCGATTTCCCCGCCTTCAATTCCTGCACGCGAAACTGCATTTTTGATAGCATGACCTGCCAGCTCTTGAGCCTGCGTGTCATTAAAAGCGCCGCGGTAAGCCTTGCCAATGGGGGTGCGGGCAGTCGATACAATCACAGTTTCGCGAGACATAGATGGTTCCTTTTCAAAGGGGTAAGTTCAGAATTTCACGCGCCTGTCGCCACGTGGCAACGGGTCGGTCGAATTTTTTACACAAGTCGGCGGCTCGGCTTACGAGGGCAGCATTTGATGGGGCCAATGTCGTTTTATCTAGCCGCATGTTGTCTTCCAATCCGGTGCGTGTGTGGCCACCCGCCGCGATCGACCATTCGTTCAACAAGATTTGACCGGGGCCTACGCCCGCGCCGCACCAAGTTGCATCAGGGGCAATTCGCCTAACAGTGTCGACATAAAAATCAAACGTGGCTTTATCAACCGGCATGGCATTTTTCACGCCCATCACAAATTGAATATGCAGCGGACCCTTCAAACGACCATCGTTATGCATTTTGACCGCTTGGTGAATGTGTGACAGATCAAACGCCTCGATCTCGGGTTTTACGTTGTTTGCCAGCATCTCACTTGCCAGCCAATCCACAAGCTGGGGCGGGTTTTCATAAACCCGAGTTGGGAAATTGTTTGACCCTACAGTCAGTGACGCCATGTCCGGCGCAAGCGCCAGCATTCCGCCGCGTTCCGCACCAGCCCCTGATCGCCCGCCGGTGGATAGTTGGATAATCATACCCGGGCAGTTTTGATTGATACCTTCGATCAATAGCGCGAATTTATCGGGATCAGATGTGGGCGTTTGATCGTCATTGCGCACATGTAAATGCGCGATACTGGCGCCTGCTTCAAATGCTTGTTGCGTGCTTTCGATCTGTTCGATGATGGTGATTGGCACCGCCGGATTGTGTTCTTTTCGGGCAACCGAACCCGTGATCGCGACGCAAATTATGCAAGGGTTTTTCGGCGTCGACATGGGATTTCCTGATTGGATTGCTCTATAGTTAGTGGCTTCGCTGCTCGCGTCAATTCCGAAATCAGTCGATTTCGTCAATAAGAAGTAAAACCTTGGGGCCAAGGGATTGCACGATAATGGCTACCCCATCCGCGTTAGGATGGATCGCGTCACTTTGCATTAGGGTTTGCAAAACTTCTGCACGACTGCGGCCTTCTTCCAACGCGCCAAGATAACTTGCGTGTAGTAACGCGTCATATTCTAATGCAAGTTCAGGATAAATCGCATCGAACGTGGTTTTGTAGTCTAGTCCAAAATTAGACGGCGCATCGAGACCAACCAGCAGCACGGGCCGACCTTTGGCGCGGGTTGCCCGCAGTATACCGGCCAGGTTTTGTCGCGCGTTCGCGGGGTCAATACCACGCAACATGTCGTTGCCGCCAAGAGCCACAATCACGGCATCGATCTCGGGTGTCAGCGTCCAGTCAATGCGGGCCAAACCACCTGCAGTGGTATCGCCCGAAACACCCGCGTTCAGAATTGTAACTTCGGCACCTTTGGCATCAAGCCAACGTTGCAACTGCGGCACAAGACCATCCTCTACAGGCAGTCCATAGCCTTGTGTTAGGCTGTCGCCGAAGGCGGCGATTGTAACTGGCTGGGCAGTCGCTGCGTTAACTGGCAATAGCGCCAAAAAGACAGCAAAAATATATCGGCCGAAACGCTGCATCATGCGCTTGTCAATTTTGGTGCGGACCCCATATTGAAACAAAGAAAAACCCAGAAAGAAATTCATGACACAGACGATCCTGTCCTTAAAGAATGTGAACCTGACGCTTGATGGCAATGCGGGTCCTGTGCATATCCTGAAGAATATTGACCTTAATGTCGAGCGCGGACAGACACTTGGTTTGATTGGTCCGTCTGGTTCTGGCAAATCGTCGTTGCTGATGTTGCTTGGCGGTCTGGAACGGGCAAGTTCCGGCGAGGTTTCGGCTTTGGGCCAGGATTTCGGCAAAATGAATGAAGATGCATTGGCGCGGTTTCGTCGCGATCACATGGGCGTTGTGTTTCAATCCTTTCACCTGATCCCAACAATGACCGCACTGGAAAACGTGGCGACGCCGCTTGAATTGGCCGGGGCCAAAGATGCGTTTGAACGTGCGGCTGAAGAATTGGCGAACGTCGGTTTGGGTGCACGCATGGATCATTATCCTTCACAGCTTTCTGGGGGTGAACAACAGCGCGTTGCTCTGGCGCGCGCCGCGGCTCCGCGACCTGAAATATTGCTGGCGGATGAACCAACTGGCAATCTGGACGGCACCACGGGTGATGCAATCGTCGAAATGTTGTTTGATCTCAGCGCACGCTTTGGTGCGACGTTGATATTGGTGACACATGCCGCCGATCTGGCGGCGCGGTGTGATCGGGTGATCCGTCTGGAAGACGGGCGCATTGATTTGACCAAGGAACAGGCAGCAGAATGAGCATAGGTTCAGACCTCAGCGTTGCCTATCGAATTGCCCGACGCGAATTGCGTGGCGGATTGCGAAATTTTCGGATTTTTCTGGCCTGCCTGACGTTGGGGATTGCTGCAATCGCCGCGGTTGGATCCGTGCGAACATCAATTGAAGAAGGTTTAAACCGCGAAGGCGCGGTGATCCTTGGCGGTGACGCGGAAATGGAATTCACGTATCGGTTTGCGTCAGAAAAAGAACGCGAATGGATGGCCCAAAACGCTATCTTAACTTCAGAAATTGTCGACTTCCGGTCGATGGCTGTTGTCGATCAAAATGGGCGAACCGAGCGGGGCTTAACACAGGTTAAATCAGTAGATGCCACCTATCCGATTTATGGCGCCGTAGTATTGGAACCGCCTATCGCATTGGCGGCCGCTTTTGCGCCTGTTGACGGGATACCGGGCGCGATATTGCATCCTTTGTTGGCAGATCGGCTGGGTGTGAAAGTCGGCGATACTCTGCGCCTTGGAACGCAAGATTTTCGGCTGGCCGCATTGTTGGTCAAGGAACCAGATTCCGCTTCTATGGGTTTCGGATTGGGCCCACGCACGCTGGTTCTGACGAAAGATTTGAAAGACAGCGGGCTAATTGGCCCGGGCGCGCTGTTTGAAACACAATACCGTCTTTCATTGCCACAGGCTGCCGATTTGGCGGCCCTAGAGATCACCGCGAACGACTTATTTCGCGAAAGTGGCCTGCATTGGCGCGATCGGCGCAACGGCGCACCGGGGGTCGAGGTTTTTGTTGGGCGCATCGCCTCGTTTCTGGTGCTGGTCGGCCTTGCGGGGCTAGCTGTTGGCGGCATTGGCGTTTCATCCGCTGTGCGCACCTATCTTGAAACCAAGACATCCGTTATTGCGACGTTGAAAACGCTGGGCGCAGAATCTCGCGTGATATTCTGGGTTTATTTCCTGCAAATTGGTGCCCTATCCGCGCTGGGAATTACGCTGGGGCTGATCCTTGGCGCGCTGCTGCCCTTCGCTTTTGCGCCTATAATTTCCGCCCAATTACCGTTACCTGCTGAAATTTCAATCCATCCTGCGCCCCTGATCGAAGCCGGATTATACGGCGTGATAACCGCCCTATTGTTCACCCTATGGCCGATTGCCCGTACTGGCGAAATCCGCCCTGCTGCTCTGTTTCGCGATGCTACTTCCAAGGTACGTTTCTGGCCCGCTTGGCCCTATGTGATACTCACAGGCCTGTTGTTGGGCGCGCTGTTGGCCGTTGCGCTGTGGTACGCCTCTGTGCCTTGGCTGGCCATGTGGACTTTTGGGGGGATACTGGCCGCCTTGGTTGTGCTTGTGATCGCTGCGGTTTTCATCCGCTGGTTTGCAGGCAAATTGGCAGTGGCCAAAATGATGCGCGGCCGCACCGCATTGCGCTTGGCATTTGGCGCTGTCGGTGGCCCTGCAAGCGAAGCCATGCCCGTAATCTTATCGTTGGGATTGGGCCTGTCGGTTTTGGCTGCCATTGGGCAGATTGATTCCAACCTGCGGGGTGCTATTTCAAACGAGCTGCCCGAGGTCGCGCCGTCGTTCTTTTTTGTCGATATTCAGACCGATCAATTGCCGGGTTTTCTGGCTAGAACACGTGGAGACACAGAAGTCAGCCGTGTCGATACCGCACCGATGTTGCGCGGAATTATCACCAAGATCAATGGTCGCCCCGCTAAAGAAGTTGCGGGCGATCATTGGGTAATTTCCGGTGATCGCGGCATTACGTATGCCAATCAGTTGCCAGATAAAACCGTCATCACTAAGGGCGAATGGTGGCCCGAAGATTACGCGGGCCCGCCGCTGATCAGTTTTGCCGAAGAAGAGGCACAAGAACTGGGCTTGGATGTTGGTGATCAAATCACAGTGAACATTCTTGGCCGCGACATCACGGCAACCATCACAAGCCTTCGCGTGGTTGATTTTTCCAACGCTGGAATTGGCTTTGTTTTGACAATGAACGCCGGAGCTGTGTCTGGCGCACCGCACACCCATATCGCCACGGTTTATGCCAGTGAGGCCGCCGAACTTGGAATATTACGCGATGTAGGGGATGCCTATCCTAATATCACTGCTATCCGAATTCGCGACGCGATTGAACAGGTTTCAAACGCCCTTAAAGGCTTGGCAGCGGCTACATCTTACGGCGCTTTAGCCACATTGATCACAGGTTTCGTTGTGCTCATCGGCGCTGCTGCCGCTGGCGAAAGGGCGCGTGAATACGAGGCCGCAATTCTGAAAACCCTTGGCGCATCGCGCGGGCGAATATTGCTAAGTTTCGCGCTGCGTTCCGCCATAATGGGTGCTGGTGCTGGCCTTGTGGCGATTTTTGCGGGCGGCACCGCTGGCTGGGCTGTGATGACATTTGTCATGGAAGCCAAGTTTGAATTTGAACCTGTATCGGCCATCGCAATCGTTCTTGGCGGGGCATCGGTGACACTGGTTGCTGGTCTAGCTTTCGCCCTTGGCCCACTTGCGGCCTCGCCCGCGGGGATTTTGCGCGCGCGGGAATAGGTTAGGGTGCCAGCACCGAAACGACCCATCGACTAAACCAAATGCTTGAACCCTGCTTGCTTACGCATCTGGATCACTAGTATATTCTGGCCAATCTTAGGCGGGGTAAGTGAAGCAATTTCTAGCACTTGCGCAATGATAGGGCGCCGCTGAAACCATAAGCTTTTGGCACGGTCGAATACTTGTACGGCAAAGGTAATAGCGAATTTTCCACGGAAATCGAAATGGCAGTCCCTAGGGGAATCGAACCCCTCTTTTCAGGTTGAAAACCTGACGTCCTAACCGATAGACGAAGGGACCGCACAGTTCGTGGAGCGGCTTTTAGTCTTGATGTGCTTCCCTTGCAAGAGGGAAATACGTGAATCCCGATGATTTAGGCGTCGACGCGCGCAACATCTTCTAGCCGCAGTTTTGGCTTTTTCCGCCCACCCCACGTGTCGACTTCTAAACGGCCTACAACGTGGAATAATGCGCCGTCGTGGCCTTCTAACATCGCGCCCATCGGCGTGTCATATGCGCCAAAGGAAATGGCGTCGATGCGTCCACCGCTTGCATCTTGAAATGTCAGCCGCAAATGAGTTTCTCCGGCGCGTTTGGCAAATGCCACCCGCATCGATGGTAGCGCGAACCGCGGCGCAGGGGCGCCGGCGCCAAATGGCCCGGCACTTTCCAATTGTTCGATCAGCTCGGTCGTTATGGCTTGTGGGCCAAGCAGTCCAGTTATTTTTAGGTCCGCCGGGCCGATCTGGTCGGCCCCTTGTTTCGCCAGCAATTCAGACAAGCGCGCCATTGCTTGTTCAAGTTTTGGACGCGTCACGCTTAGACCCGCGGCCATTTTGTGACCGCCGCCTTTTTCAAGCAACCCTTCGGAAACCAGACGGGCAATCGCGGCTCCTAAATCGATCCCGTTGATTGAACGGCCCGAGCCTTTGCCGTCGTCTCCGTCAAAACCAATGACTATAGCTGGTCGGTTTGCTTTGTCTTTCAAGCGTGAGGCCACGATGCCGACCACACCAGGATGCCAGCCATTACCCGCGGCCCAAACTAAAGGCGCATCAAAGCCGCGGGCTTCTGCCTGCTCTAGCGCCTTTAGGCGCACCTGTTCTTCAATCTCGCGCCGATCCATGTTCAGTTGGTCCAACTTCTCGGCTAAGGCGGCGGCTTCATGGGCATCTTGTGTGGACAACAGGCGCGCACCAAGATCGGCCTTGCCAATTCGCCCACCGGCATTGACGCGGGGCCCCAGCAGAAACCCCAAATGATAACTGTTGGGCGTGGTATCCATGCGCGCCACATCCGCAAGGGCCGTCATACCAACCCGCTTTCGCCGCGACATAACTTTTAGTCCTTGCTGCACAAAAGCCCGGTTTAGACCTTGCAGGGGGGCAACATCGGCCACAGTGGCCAAAGCGACCAGATCAAGCATCGCGATAAGATCCGGACCTGTTTTTCCAGCAGCCCGCATCGCCCTGTTCACTGCAACCAAAAGCATGAAAACCACGCCGGCCGCACATAGGTAAGTCAGTGGTGTGTCTTCATCCTGCCGGTTCGGGTTCACTACGGAATGAGCTGGTGGCAGGGTTTCGCCGCCTTGATGGTGATCAAGTACGATGACATCAATTGGGGCCGCGGCCTTGATTGGACCGTGCGAAAGCGTGCCGCAATCAACACAGATAATCAGGTCGTGGCCTTTCGCTAACATCTGCATCGCCGCGTCGTTGGGGCCATACCCTTCGTCGATGCGATCCGGAATATATAGCGTGGCGGTGATTGCCATATCGTGCAGCCAGTTGATCAACAAGGCAGCGGAAGCACCACCATCTACGTCGTAATCTGCAAATACCGCGATGCGTTGTTTGCTTTCAACCGCGTCGACAAAACGAGCGGCAGCTTTGTCCATGTCTTTCAGGCTGGACGGATCCGGCATCAGATCACGTAAAGATGGGTTTAGGAATTGTTCGGCATCTGCGGCCTGAATACCGCGCGCAGCCAGCAGATTACTAAGGGGTTGTGGCAGCCCAGTTTGCTGCGCCAAACCTTGTGCTTGACGGTCAAGTTCTATGTCCGGGCCAATCCATCGACGGCCTGTTGCCGAATGTTCAACGCCAAGAAATGCGCTCATAATCTAGCCTTCCAAAGCGGGGGCTTTAGACATCCTCGATCCTGATCGCTACTGGGTCTTCCAGTGTAACGCCTGTGGCCTTGATGCCCAAAAGAGCGTGGTCAAGCTCGGCGCGGGTGGTTTTGTGGGTGACCATCAAAACTGGCGCGGCGGTGTCGCTGTGGCTGTATTGGCGCATCCGGTCGATTGAGACCCCAGCATCGGCCAATGCCCCAGTGATTTTATGTAGTGCACCGGGTGCGTCTTTCAGCGTTAGGCGCAGATAAAAGGCAGCGGCGGCGGAAACTTGCGCGGCTTGCATACCGCGCAAACTGCTGGCAGGTTGACCAAATGTCGACATGTGAAAACCGCGCGCAATATCCATCACATCGCCAAGCACTGCAGAAGCTGTTGGCCCTTCGCCAGCGCCCGCGCCGCGCAGAACAATTTGGCCCACAGCATCGCCTTCCAGAACGACCATGTTCGTGGCGTTTTCAAGCTGGCCTAGCGGTGAATTAGCGGGGACAAGACACGGGTGCATGCGTTGTTCCAAGCCACGACCCGTAAGTTGGGCCACGCCTAAAAGTTTGATGCGAAAACCCATATCGCGGGCCTGTTCGATGTCGGTAATTGAAACACGTTGGATACCTTCCAGCTCGACACCTGCGAAATTAACTTTGGTGCCAAAAGCGATTGACGACAAAAGCGCCAGCTTATGACCGGCGTCAATGCCGCCAACATCAAGGTTTGGATCGGCTTCCAGATAGCCAAGTTTATCGGCCTCTTCAAACAACGCGTTATAGCCAAGCCCTTCGTTTTCCATCCGGGTCAGGATGTAATTACAAGTGCCGTTCATCACACCCATGACACGGCTAATCTGATTGCCTGCCAGTCCTTCGTTTAACACCTTAATAACCGGTATACCGCCAGCGACCGCGGCTTCGAATTTCAGGGCAATCTCCGCCTCTTCGGCGGCTTGCGCCATTTCTTGACCATGTATTGCCAACATCGCCTTGTTGGCTGTGACCACATGTTTGCCGGCAGCAATCGCTGCTTCTACCGACGCTTTGGCCGGGCCGTCCTCGCCGCCCATCAGTTCGACAAAAACATCTACATCGTCGCGCTTGGCAAGGGCGACTGGGTCATCTTCCCAGGCGAATGGCGCCAAGTCGATGCCCCGATCTTTGCTTTTTGATCGAGCAGATACCGCTGTGATTTCGATTTTGCAGCCGCTACGTGCAGTCAGCAAGTCGCTATGTGCAGCCAAAATGCGAACAACACCGACCCCAACGGTTCCTAATCCGGCAATGCCTAGGCGAAGAGTTTTGGGCATGTCGGGGCTCCATTCAGGGCGTGAGGCAGTTAAGTTTGTCGGGTGTTATCGGGATTTCCCGCTGGGCGCAATATCGGTGCGCCCGATCAGGGATTGCTTGTTGAAACGGCCGCTTGCATTTGCAGGCGCTCTTGAATTTTTAAGACTGGGCCACGCAGCAAACGCGCGCGGCGGCGCAATCGCTGCAAACGGGCTTGCAGGTTTTGAACTTCAATCCTTGAAGCCTCAAAATCTACCAAGTTTCCGGACAAGATTTCATCAACGGGCAGGAACCCCGGCCAAGGCGAATTCAGCGTGTCATGCGAAAAGCTTGATGCGACATCTGGAATCCCGTTGTTTGCGCAACCCGAAATTAAGGTTGCGGCCACGCACACGCCAGCAAGATGTCGTATTATCGACATTGTAAATAAACTTTTAGCAGCCCCCGGTCGCAGATGACCGTAACCTAACCCTAAGACAGCGGCGGTGAGTCGCCAAGCCATTGGAAAAAAATACTTATCCACAGGCTGGGAATTGAACGCTTGTTCAGTTATGGTACGGTTAAGGGGGCCAAATGGCACGAAAAACCGGTTCGCATTCTGATATTACTGGCCCGAAAATCCGGGCGGCGGCGCTTAAACTATTTGCGCAACATGGCTATGCCGCTGTTTCTATGCGCAAGATTGCTGGCGAGGTTGGTGTGCAGGCGGGTGCACTTTATCTGTATACGCCCGATAAACAAAGCCTGCTATTTGACCTGATGCAGGATCACATGACCGGATTACTTGCAGCTTGGGATGCCGAACCTACTGCGAAGGGCGCGCTTGAGCATTTGCGCAGTTTCACGAGGTTTCACATTTTTTACCATTTGGACCGCCCAGATGAGGTTTTTTTGGCCTACATGGAATTGCGCAATTTGACAGCTGAAAACTTCACCAAGATCGAAGCCTTGCGACGTGACTATGAAGACCGATTG
>JBLHMX010000111.1:0-9287 GCA_047622625.1 Paracoccaceae bacterium
GCAACAACAAAATCTGACATTTCGCGCCAGTCTTGTCCAACCAACTTGGCAACTTGCAACGTGCGCGCGCGCCAATAATCGCGTTCGGTAATCTCGTCTCGTTGCATCGATCGCCATAAGGCGTCGTTGTCCACATCAAACGGACCACGCCAGGTCAAGCTGCCGGGGTTTAATCCTAGGGCGGCTTCTGTTTGATCATGGGTTTCAAACAATGTACGGCTGATAACCCCACCAAAATCAAGAACCAGTGCTTTCATTCTGCTGCATCCTGCGCTGGTAAGCGTTTGGCCCCGTAATGACGGGAAATATGCTGCGCGGCATTGATAACAAAGTCGGCGATTTTACCTTGAACAACATCCGTCATGCGCGAAATTGGTGTCGCCACTGCAACAGCGCCGCAAACTTCACCTGACGGGCCGAAAACCGGCGCGGCGATGCCGCATACATCAGTTTCAAATGTACCAACCGTACTGGCATAGCCATTTTCCCGCGCCTTTTGCACCATCGCAAGAATCGCCACTCGATCTGTTGGCGTGTCGTTGGTATGTGCCACCAAAGGCTCGTTCAGGAACTCCTTAACGCGGTCATCGGTGCTGCGCGACATAAACGCGATGCCAGATGCGGTGGCGTGCAATGTTAACGGTTCGGCAGGGTCAATATAGACCCGCGTGCCGCGATATGCGGTTTCTTCAATGGCCGTATGGGTCAATGATTCGCACGAAAAATGCGTGAGATGGGCCGTTTCACCTGTGTCCGCCACCAGTTTTTTCAGAATGTTGCGTGCCGCGCGATTAACCGGATACGTGATCTCGCGGATCATCGCGAGGCGTGCCAAAGCCGGGCCAAGGTGGTATGATCGTGTGAACGGGTCTTGTTCGATAAAACCTTTGCTTTCCAGCGCATTAAGGTATCGCAAGGTCGATGCTTTGTCGCGTTTCAGTTGGCGCGCAGCCTCTGACAGGCCAATGGCAGGACGATGTTCTGAAAACAGGTCCAAAATATCCAGGGCTTTGTCGACTGTGCTCATATTTTTATCCCTCAGTAATACTACCGATGATTTGGAAATTGTTTGACAGGGTGCGACATTCCGTGCAAGTGTTTTTGCAACCGATGGTTCAAATAGTGATCCGCTAGTTGAGGTATTGGCTATGAATTAACGAATTCAACACGCCCCAACGGGCACCTAGGGAGAATCTAATGCGCAATTTAATGACAAGTGTCGCAGTCGCGGCGATATTGGCTATGGGTGTAGCCGCGCCTGTGATGGCCGAATATCCTGAAAAACCTGTAAGTTTCATCGTGCCGTGGCCTCCGGGTGATCTGGAAGACGTGCTGACACGTATGATCGCGGAAGATTTCCAAAAGGCGTACGGCGTTGCAGCAGCAGTGGTGAATAAACCAGGCGGCGGCGGCGGCCCATTCCCTGGCGCAATCGAAGCGGCGGGCGCACCAGCTGATGGCTATACCATTGGGTCGTTCATCATTGCAGTACCTGTAATCGGCGACCAAATCGGTATTGACGAATTGAACCCCATGCCATTCGAGCCGATCGGCAATTTCCTGACCTATCCATTTGTCATCGCAGCCGGAGCAGATGCACCTTACGATGATATGGCCGGGTTGGCTGCTTACGCGCAAGACAACGATGTGGCGCTTGGCCATTTTGGCGCGCCATTGGTGCCAACGCAGGTGACTTTGGCCGCGGCTGCTAAAATGGGCTTTTCATATGCCTCTGACGCGGCATTTGACGCACTGGATTGTAATACGCTGGCGTCGGGCGACGTGGATGTGATTAACACCACATTGCAATTGATCCTTCCGTGTTTGGATAGCGTCAAGATTTTGGCGTCGGTCACAGATACGCGTATCAGCCTGACACCAGATGCTCCAACGGTTGCTGAACTGGTGCCTGAACTAGGTATTTCCCTTTGGAACGGCCTGTTTGTTCACAAAGACACACCAGCAGACGTGCGTGCGAAAATCGTCGCTGTTGCCAAGAAAACTGTGTTGTCTGATCGCGCACAAGCTCTGGCGGCTGAAACTGGCGCGCTGGTTTATTGGCAGGATGCATCCGAAGTGACTGCTTTGATTGCGGCCAACAAAGTGACATTGGGTGAGATTGGCGAAATTCTGGAATAAGTCCTCCGGTGATTAATTGCTTATGACAATATTACAGGCAGCGTTACAAATACGCTGCCTGTTTTTTGGTACCTTTGATATCTGAGACAGAAAATGAACCTGCCGGCCCCGATCAAATTCCTATTTGAAAGACCTCGCAAAGCAGGTGATTTGGCCTTTGCTTTGGCATTTCTTGCACTTGCAATTTTTCTGGCATCACAACTGGGCACAGAAACCAAATGGGTCAAGCGGACAAAATTGTTTGCCCAGCCTGCGTTTTGGCCGACAGTCAGTATTCTTGGCATGCTGTTGTTCGGCGCAATTCATAGCTACGGCGCATTGGTATCTAAACGCCAACCAGGGCGCATGGCGGAAATGCTCCTTTGGCTACGGTCCATCGAATATGCTGGCTGGTTTATGGCCTATGTTCTTATCACGCCGAAACTCGGATATTTGCCCACGACACTATTGTTTACAGTGATATTGGTGTTGCGAACTGGATTGCGGGGGCGCAAATACCTGCTTTCCGCTGCAGGAATGGCTGTGCTGATCGTCGTGCTGTTCAAGTCCTTGTTGCAGGTTAAAATTCCGGGCGGGATGATTTATGAATATCTGCCCGCTGCACTACGAAACTTCATGATTATTAATTTCTAGGGGCTTGTGATGGAAGTTTTACTTTCAGGTTTAGAACACCTTGCCCGCTGGGATGTTATTGCGGCATTGTTAGTTGGTTCAATCGGCGGCGTGATTATCGGCGCAATCCCCGGAGTAGGGGCAGCGGTGGCAATCGCCATTTTGTTGCCCGCTACCTTTTCGCTTGATCCGATTGTTGGGCTGACTGTGTTGCTGGGGATTTACGGCAGCTCGATGTATGGCGGCGCGATCCCTGCGGTTCTTATTAACACGCCCGGTACAGCCGTAAACGCGCTGACCACTTATGACGGCTATCCCATGACCAAGCGCGGCGAGGCCCGTCGCGCGCTTTCGCTTGCCTATTCCGCGTCATTCTTTGGCGGCATATTTTCTATTATCTGCCTGATGCTACTGTCACCCGTTCTGGCGCTTGTTGCCCCCATGTTTGGCAGTCGCGAAATTTTTCTGGCTGCCCTTCTTGGTATCATCCTTGTTGTACTGGCACATCGCGGGCAAGTCGCCGCCGCGGGTATGTTGGCAAGTTTTGGCATCTTCTTGAACACCGTCGGGTTGGAACCAGTGAAATACACCAAACGCTTTACGTTTGAACAAAGCTGGCTGACATCTGGTGTTGATTTGATTGTTGTGGTTTTGGGGTTATTTGCTTTGTCCCAGGCCTTCACCTTACTTGTTGGTCGCAACGAAAGCCCCAAAGCGCCGCCCGTGACAGGTGGATTGTTCCAAGGGTTGGGCGAATTGTTCAAATTCAAACGCGTGGCAACTGTGGCCTCTAGTTTTGGCGTTTTGATGGGCATGGTACCCGGTGTAGGCGAGTTCACGTCGCAATTTATGAGCTATACCTACGCGCAGAAAACATCAAAAAACCCCGAACTATTTGGTAAGGGTTCGCCCGAAGGATTGATCGCGGCCGAGGCTGCAAATAACGCTGTTCCAGCGGCGGCAATGATCCCGCTCTTGGCGCTTGGTATCCCCGGCGAGGCTTTGACCGCAATGATGCTGTCGGTGTTTTACGTGCATAACGTCATTCCCGGCCCGCAACTTTTCCAAAACCAAATGGATTTTGTGATGGCACTGTATTTGGCCTTGCTGATCCTGAATGTGTTGGTTGTCGTCTTTTTGATGTTTTCCACAAACCTATTGCTTCAAATCATCCGTATTCCGACGCGGTTCCTGGGCGTGATGATCCTGACGTTAAGCTTTGTCGGGGTTTATAGCCTGCGAAACTCGGCAACCGATTGCGCGATAGCGGCGGTATTTGGGGTGTTTGGTTACATCTTGAAACGCCAAAACCTACCGGTTGTTCCGATCATTCTGGGCATGGTTTTGGGCGGAATTATGGAGGTAAAACTGCGCGCTTCAATGGCGCGGGTGAAAACGCCGTTTGACATGATCGACCGTCCTGTTGCGTTTATTTTGTTTCTTATCATCCTGTTGGTGATTGGCTTACATTTGCGTACATTATGGGTCGATTATAAATCTCGTAAGGACGACCATGCTTGACCAAGACCAGATTAATGTTTTCCGCAGTCAACCAGTTGCGCCCCAAAAGCTGTTTATCGATGGCGCATGGGTTGATGGCACTGGCGACGATCTGGAAGTTGTATCGCCCATTGACGGTCAGGTCTTAACAACGCTGACACGCGGTACGGCCAATGATATGGCCCGCGCAATTTCATCAGCCCGGGCGGCATTTAACGATGGCCGATGGTCACGAATGGCGCCTTCTGGCCGCAAGAAAGTGCTGCACAAACTGGCCGACCTGATTGAACGTGAGGCACTTGCGTTAACCGTTTTGGGTGTGCGCGATAACGGCACCGAAATAGGCATGGCGATCAAGGCCGAGGCTGGATCGGCAGCGGGCACTTTTCGTTATTATGCCGAGGCGATTGATAAAATCTATGGCGAGATCGCACCAACTCCAAGCGATGTTTTGGGCTTGATCCACCGTGAACCCGTTGGCGTTGTCGGCGCAATTGTACCTTGGAACTTCCCCTTGATGATCGGCGCGTGGAAAATCGCACCCGCGTTGGCGGCTGGAAATTCTGTGGTTCTGAAACCTGCCGAAACAGCGTCGCTTTCCCTTTTGCGTATTGCAGAACTGGCGGCCCAAGCGGGATTGCCGGATGGCGTTTTGAATGTGGTTACGGGCGCTGGCCGTGTGGTTGGCGAAACCCTGGCACTTTCGATGGATGTCGATGTGCTGGCTTTCACGGGCTCCGGGCCAACGGGGCGGCGGTTGTTAGAATATTCCGCGCGTAGTAATTTGAAACGCTGCTATCTTGAACTTGGCGGTAAGTCACCAAACATAATTTTTGCCGATGCGCCAGATCTTGATCGAGCTGCCAAGATTTCAGCAGCGGGGATTTTTCGGAATTCAGGTCAAGTCTGCGTCGCGGGGTCCCGCTTGTTGGTCGAGGCGTCGATCCACGATGATTTCGTTGCAGCGATGGCAAAACATGCAAACGCATTGCGCGTAGGTGACCCGCTTGACCTAGCTTCGGACGTGGGCGCGATAAATTCGCTGGAACAGCTTACGGCTGATTTACGGTTTGTCGAAGTTGCTGAAAGCGAGGGCGCAAATCGGGTAACGGGCGGTGCGCGCTTGTTGGAAGAAACCGGCGGATATTACATGGCACCAACCATCATGTCGAACGTCAAACCAACTGACAGCTTGTTCAAAGACGAGGTGTTTGGCCCGGTTCTGGCTGTCACATCCTTTGAAACCGAAGCCGAGGCATTGCAATTGGCGAACGGCACAGATTTTGGCTTGGCGTCGGCAGTTTGGACGGCGGATCTAAGCCGTGCTCACCGGATGATCCGCGGCATTAATGCCGGGGTTGTCCATGTGAATACATACGGCGGGGCTGATGGCACGGTGCCCCTTGGCGGGGTTAAACAATCCGGCAACGGAGCGGATAAGTCATTGCACGCATTGGATAAATACGTTGATCTAAAGACCGCGTGGATACAGTTGTAAATGCTCAACAAACACGCATTTGGGGAACAATGAGGGGGTGAGTTGTGGCTGACAAAACCGTTTTAGTAATCGGCACATATGACACAAAATCCGACGAGCTGGATTACCTGCGCGCTTGTATCCAAGGGCAGGGTGGTCGCGTTTTAACAATGGATGTTTCCGTCTTGGGTGATCCAAAAAAGCCAACTGATTATTCCAAACATGCGGTGGCCGAGGCAGGTGGTTCCAACATTCAAGCGGCCATTGAAGCAGGCGGTGAAAACCCTGCGATGCAGATCATGGCGACAGGTGCAGCGGCCCTTGTGCAAGCCGAATATCGGGCCGGTAAATTTGACGCGATGATTGCAATGGGCGGATCTATGGGGACGGATCTGGCCCTTGATGTCGCGCTGGCGCTGCCTCTTGGCGTGCCGAAATATATCATTTCGACCATTGCTTTTTCGCCGTTACTGCCACCTGCACGGCTGGCGGCGGACATTCAAATGATCCTGTGGGCTGGCGGACTTTACGGGTTGAATTCGGTCTGTAAATCATCGCTTTCCCAGGCTGCGGGTGCGGTTTTAGGCGCAGCCCGTTCAGTTGAGAAGCCACCCATGAAACGGCCATTGGTTGGCATGACTTCGCTTGGTTCAAGCGCTTTGCGTTACATGTTGACGCTAAAACCAGCATTGGAAGAACGCGGCTTTGAAGTGGCGATTTTTCACGCCACTGGCATGGGCGGTCGTGCGTTTGAAAGCATGGCGGCTGAAGGGGTGTTCGCTTGCGTGATGGATTTCTGCCCGCAGGAATTGGGCAATCACGTTCATGGGTCTAACATTTCGGCAGGGCCGGATCGACTGACCAATGCAGGGCTAAACGGCACACCGCAGATTGTCTCGGCCGGGTGCTATGACTTGGTTGATTTCATCGGCTGGCAAGGCGTCGCCGAAAAGTGGCGAGATCACATCGTGCACGAACATAACCGTTTAATTTCGTCTGTCGTTCTGAATTCAGACGAGCGGCGCACAGTTGCGCGGGCGTTTTGCACACAGATGGCCACGGCCACCGGACCGACGGTTTTTTTGTTGCCTAACGGTGGTTATGGTGAATGGGATCGTCCTGGCGGGGATTTAGAAGATAAGGCGGGGCTAGCCGCATTTCTGGATGAAATGCGTGCAAATATACCAAGTAACGTTGTGGCGCATGAGCTGGATTGCCACATCAATGACGATGAATTTGCGGCCAAAGCTTTGCAAGTATTTGACGGCTGGCTGGCCGATGGAACGGTGCAGGTTTAACGATTTCGATAAGTGACCCAATCTTGCGGTGTGTCAAGATCAGTGCGCGCGCCTTCACCTTCCGTTTCAACATATCGGATCGCATCGGGATGGGCCGCAATAATTTTGCGCGCGCCGTTATCGCCCGTAAGATTACTCAATTCGTCAAAATGTTCGCGCCCAAATAATACGGGATGACCTAGCTCGCCAGCGGGTGTTATTGCCTGACAAATCGAGGTGCCATTTTTGGGGTCAAAAGCTGCGATCAACGCGTCGATGTCGCGACTTGTAACATCGGGCATGTCGGCCAAAACAACGATCGCCGCTTGGCAGGTTTGAGCAAGGGCCCTTACGCCCACTGCTAACGACGTGGCCATTCCTTCGCTTGCGTCCGGGTTTGCGATAACTTCAATTCCCACAGGCAAGGCCGACCGGCGCTTTGCATCATTCGCCCGTAGAACTGCGGTGATTTGTTCAGCACCACTTGCCAAGCAAACCCTGCCCACACGTGTAATCAAATGCACGCCATCGATTTGTTCCAGCAATTTGTCGACACCGTTCATGCGCGAAGCACGTCCAGCCGCCAAAATGATGATGCCTACCGATTTGCCTGCCGACTTAGCTATTGTAAGGTTTGAAGCCATAGTATTTGTTTCTATACAGACAATCGGGCTGGAAATAAGCAAATTTTCAATTGCGTTCGTGGGCAGCCAGAAATTGAGGGTACTATGCGCAGCTTTATCGACATTAATCTTGGTAACCAGAAAATTGATCGACGCACGCTTGAAGGCCGCGAGATTGCCGAGTGTGGGCGGTATTTAATTAGCAAAATGTTGTTGGCTGAAAGTGTGGCTGACAAAGACCCCTTGGGGCCGGAAAACCCGCTAATTTTCTCCGCAGGTCCGTTCGCCGGAACGAATTTTTCGAATGCAAACAGGTTAAGCGTCGGCTGCAAAAGCCCCCTTACTGGCGGAATTAAAGAAGCAAATTCAGGCGGTACGTTTGCATTTGCTATGGGGCAGCTGGAAATCAGCGGCCTAACATTTCGAGGCGAAAGCGAAGATTGGGTCGTGATCCATATCGCAAAAGATGGCGACATAAACTTTCGCGCGGCGACGCCTTACATGGGGCTGGGCGTATTTGACACGGCGGCCAAATTGCATGCTGATTTCGGTGATAAAGTGTCTTTGGCTATTTGCGGCCCGGTTGGTGAATATTTGGGATTATTGTCGGGCATTTCCTTTTCAGACACCGATAACCGCCCGTCGCGTTTAGCGGCGCGTGGGGGAATTGGCGCTGTCATGGGTGCGAAGAAAATCAAGGCGGTGGTGATTGATAAACACAAAATGCCGAACGTGCTGGATCGCAAAAAGGTCATGGGTGCGGTCAAAATGTACGGCAAACTGCTGGGCGAACAACCCGCCATCGAAGCCTTGGAAAAGCTGGGTACAGCGATGGTTTCGGATCTGACCAACACGCTTGGCGCATTGCCGACCGATAATTTTTCACACGGGCAATCCACACTAAAAGGTGATGGCCCGCATAAGATGGGCGGCGACTATATACGCGAATTAAATTTGTCGCGTGGCGGCGAGCCTAGTCACGCTTGTATGCCGGGTTGTCTGATCAAATGCTCGAATGTTTATATGGATAAAGACGGGCGCGAATTGGTCTCGCCTTTGGAATATGAAACCATAGGGTTATTGGGGACAAACTGTGGTCTGCGTGATCCAGATCAGGTGGCATTGCTTAATGAGGTCGCCAACGACTTGGGCATAGATACCATTGAACTTGGCGGTATGATCGGTGTTCTGATGGAGGCCGGGCAGGCCGAATTCGGTGATATCGATTTCATGGTCGAAGTTCTGAAAGACCTGCTCGCCGGGAATGAGCGGGGCCAACTGCTTGCCCAGGGTACAGCCCGCGTTGGCGAACATTTCAACGTCAAGCGCGTGCCAGTCATCAAGAAACAAGCGATTTCGGCCTATGATCCCCGCATCATCGAAGTGACCGCAATTTCAATGATGGTGACTGCTCAAGGTGCTGATCACACGGCGGGCAACGCGCCTTCGTTTGTTAGCCATGATAAATCGGTCCGTGAAGTTGCGGCCGAAAGTTACAGGATGCAAATAAATGCGGCGCTTGCTGACAGTATTGGGTTATGCATTTTTGGCCGTACCGTGACCGATCCAAACAGAAAGCTGATTGCTGACGCGATCAATGACGCGTTTGATGCTGGAATAGATCCACAATGGTTGATTGACATGGCGCGCGACACATTG
>JBLHMX010000112.1:0-9190 GCA_047622625.1 Paracoccaceae bacterium
TGAGAAGTTGGTGGCCTCGCACGAGTTTAAACACAGCTACAACTGGGTTCGCCTGACCCTCCAGGCGCGGGGTCGTATCAGAAAGGCACCGGGCCGTGGTGCCCTGGGCGTTGTAGCATTGCCCAAAGCCGCCGCCCGCCACCGGCATGATCCGCGATTCCTCGTCGGTGAGATTGATCTGGTCACTTGGCCGCGCCCCTTCGAGCGGCGGCGCGGGCGGTTTTCCGCCCGGCGTCTTGCCTGTCGCCTTGGTTTTTTCCGCCCGCGCTGCCATTTTCTGCGGGTGTTCTGCCATGACAAAACGCTCCCCATTCCGTTACTTCAAAACATCACCCGAGATCATCCGCCTGGCTGTGATGATGTACATCCGGTTCCCGTTGTCGCTACGGAACGTCGAGGATTTGCTGCATGAGCGCGGTATTGATATCAGCCACAAGACGGTGCGGTTTTGGTGGAACAGGTTCGGCCCGATGTTCGCCGCCGAGGTCCGAAGAAAACGGGTTCAGAAATACGGCATCGTTATAAATCAATGCGTTACAGCCCAGAGAACGTTCGATGCCAGACCCGTTCCCTCCGCCAGTTTAAAATCTCCTGCCGCTGATACTGTTGGCAAATCTGAATAATGATTGGTGGCCTGCGATTTCGGCGGCAGTCTGGTCGCGGGTCCAAATAAAACGAACTCACTCGCGGATGGGGTTGCCTTGCAAATAGCTTGCGTAGGGCGCTTGAACCAGCCAGCCGGCATCCACTGGTAATGTCACGCCGGTAATGGCTGCTGCTTTGTCTGAACACAGAAACTCGGCCGCGTCGGCAATATCTTTGGGCTGCACAAAGGCGCGCAGGGCGGTTGTGGCTTTGATCGCCTCAGGGTTTCGTTCGCCTGCAGCGATCTTGGATTTCAGGCCTTCAGACATGGTATAGCCCGGCGCAACAGCGTTCACGCGCACACCAAACGGGCCAAGTTCTGCGGCCAGTATTTGCGTTAGCGCCAGAACCGCGTGTTTGCCGGGCGTATAAGCCGGTAGGGATAAAGGCGCGAAGGACGCAAGAGAGCCGATGTTCAGAATTGCACCGCGCCCGGTGTTTTTCATCTGGCGGCCAAACACCTGACACGTGACCAAAGTGCCGCGATAATTGACGCGCCAAAGGGCTTCGTCTTCGTCAAGTGGTTGATCTAGAACGGTTTGCCCGCTTTGCAGGATGCCGCCTGAATTAACAAGGACATGTGCAGGGCCAAAAGCATCCATAGTTTGCGCGGCAAGTTTTGTGATCGTTTCCGGACCGGCCAGATCAGATTGAATAAACAACCCATCACCGCCTGCTTTTTTACACTCAGCCGCAACCAGTTGCCCGCGTTCAGAATTTCGACCCGAGACGACAACCTTGTCGCCAAGGCTGGCGAACCTTAAGGCGGTGGCCTTGCCGATGCCCGAAGTTGCCCCGGTCACGACGATTGTGCGCGGGTCAGTCATCACGTTTCGGCCCTTTGCTAACCTCAAGAAATTCAGCCATAGCAACCATCTGGCAATCCATCATTGGTTGGCCATATTGCACGCGGCATCCCAAATCTTTTGCGTATTTCAACAGCTTAGTTTCAACTGGATCCATGATGATATCAACGACGGTCATAGAAGCATTTAAGCCTTTTACATCCAATGGATATGGATCTTCTGCGTTCAGACCAACCGGTGTTGCATTGACGACCATCGATTTTCCGCGCGGATCAGACGGGCCCGCTGTTACCAAACAATCTGGGAACATGCCGCCAACCAGTTTGGCCAACACTGTGGCACGGTCGGAGTCAATATCCGAAATCGTGACCGATGCGGCCCCTTCTTCGGCCAGAAAATAGGCGATCGACGCTCCGGCGCCGCCGCCACCAACTTGCAAAACATCCTGTCCGGCCACTGGAATTCTTGCGTTTTTCAAACCTTGCATGAAACCCACACCGTCAAAATTATCGGCGTGCCAACTGCCGTCAGGCATACGCAGAACCGAATTGGCCGACATCACGCGCGCCGCGCGCGGGTGGGCGGATTGGCATTTTTCAAAGACACGTGATTTGTAAGGCACTGAAATAATCATGCCACGCAGGTTTTCCATCGCGGTAAGGCCGTCCCAAAAGGTGTCAAAGTCTTCGGGTTTGCAGGTAACTGGAACCATCAAGCTGTCCAGCCCCTCGGTCTCCATCAATGCGTTGAACATCCCAGGAGATTTTGCATGCCCGACCGGATGGGCTAGCATGACATAAACATCGGCTTTGCCGCTTCCTCGCATGGGGGTCTCCTTGTTTATTGGGCATGGCAGCTTATCATGTGCCGTCCACGACCACGCTGGACATGTGAACATCATACATCATATGTATTCAAGAGGCGCTTTCCACTTTGGCCTAGATAATCGACCTTACAATTGCTGCGAAAACAAGAGGATCACGCTGAATGGCTAAACGAAGATCCCTGACGTCGGTTGTAGCCGAAGCCTTGACCGAAGAAATCCAAAACGGAACTTTGAAGCCTGGCGCGCAGATTAAGACCGAATTGGAACTGTGCGAGCATTTTGAAGTCAGCCGCACAGTGATCCGCGAAGCAATTGCAAGATTGCGTTCAGACGGTTTGTTGATCGCCCAACAAGGGCGGGGCGTGTTCGTTTCGGATCAAGTCATTTTGCCTAAATTTGAAATCAGCGAAGACGACCTAAGTTCATTGCCTGAAACGATTTCGTTATTGGAACTTCGGATGAGCGTCGAGATCGAGTCAGCGGGTTTAAGCGCCGAACGAAGCTCGGTTCAAGACATTGCGGCGATTAGAACATTGATGGAGCGGGTGGACGCAGAATTCAAAGATCCCAACACTGTCGAGATACATTACGATTATGAATTTCATCTTGCGATTGCTTATTCGACCGGCAATCCCGTGTTCCATCGGTTTTTGAAATTTCTCGAGCCGATTATTGTTCCGCGCTACCGTTTGGCCAATCTTGTTGAGGCCGAGTTTCAGAACCAATATTATGAAACGATCCATGCAGAACATTCGGCAATTGTCCAAGCAATTGAACGCCGCGATGCAAAGGCCGCGCGGGCGAATATGCGTGAGCATTTGGTGGCCAGTCTGGATCGTATCCGCGAATTGGCCAACCAAAAAGGGTTTCTACAATCGGGGGCAAAGGGAACCGACGGGAATTCCCAGTTGATGGATGGGCTTGTCAATGCGGTCGTGAAACCGTCTGCGGTTGGAAAAGCAACGACCTGATTTGATCCGCTTGTTTTTTGTCGGACCAGCTTTGACCTTGTTTTTTGAAAGTTGGTCCATCTTGGAAGACAAAAACAACCGGAAATGCCTTCTAGACAAGCAAGTCATCATACATCATATGTATATTATGCCCTGCTACATCACGCGACTGGAGTTTAACAGATGCAAGAAGCTGAAAATCACTTGAAACTGAAACAGTCGCAAAACGATTTGGCTATCGGCATCTGGTGCTCGCTTGGGGCTGCACTTGTGACTGAAATTGTTGCGGGCTCGGGATGTGATTGGGTGTTGATCGACGGCGAACACAGCCCAAATGATTTGCTGTCGGTTATTGCGCAATTACAAGCAATGTCCAATGAGGCCGCTGAACCTGTGGTGAGATTGCCGTCAGATGATGCAAACTTAATTAAGCAATTCATGGATGGTGGGGCGCGCAATCTGATGATCCCGAATGTGCGCGATGCTGCGCAAGCCCGCGCAATTGTTGCCGCAACGCGCTATGCGCCAGAAGGTATTCGGGGATATTCAACCGGTCACCGTGCCAATCGGTTTGGGCGGATCAAAGATTACCACGCGAACGCTTACAAAAACCAACTGCTGATGCTTCAGATTGAATGCGAGACGGGCGTCGCCAACGCCGCCGAAATCGCGGCAGTAGATGGTGTTGACGTTTTGTTTGTTGGACCGGGTGATTTATCCACCAACTTGGGCGCTATGGGCAACCCTAATGCGGATCACGTTCAAACGGCCATAAAAGAAGTGATGGCCGGGGCTAAGGCGCATGGCAAGGCAACTGGTATTCTTGCGCCGGTAAAAGCCGATGCTGATCGCTATATCGATTATGGATACACATTTGTTGCCGTCGGTGCCGATCTTGGCATGGTGGCGCGAGGTTCAGACGCGTTGATGGCCAGCTTTGGTAAAACAGCGAAATGACCCATTGCGGTGACCAGGTTCGACTGGGTGTGGATATAGGCGGCACGTTTACAGATGTGGCTATGGAAATTGGCAGCGTTTTGCATTCGACCAAAGTGCTGACAAATTATGACGCGCCGGAACAAGCGATTTTAGATGGCATTATTCGGGTTGTAAAACGCGCGGGTATTGAATTGGATCAGGTTGATTTAGTGATCCACGGCACAACGCTGGCGACCAACGCACTGATCGAACGGCGCGGGGCGAAAACAGCTTTTTTGACCACCAAAGGTTTTCGCGATGTTATCGAAATGCGCACAGAAAATCGGTTTGAACAATATGATCTGAACATCGTTCTGCCAGCGCCCCTAATCGCCCGTGACAGCCGTTTCGTCGCTGCAGGGCGCATGAGCGCATCAGGTCACGAGCTGGCCCCCTTGGATGAAGAAGCCGTGCGCGATTTTGCCCTTATGGCGCAAAACCACGGCTATGAAAGCGTCGCCATTGGTTTTTTGCATTCCTATGTAAACGACACTCACGAACGCCGGGCGCGCGAAATTATCAACGCGCAAGCCCCAAAACTGAACGTGTCAATCTCGGCCGAAGTTTCCCCACAAATGCGCGAGTTTGAACGGTTTAACACAGTCTGCGCCAATGCGTTTGTGAAACCACTTATGGCGTCATATTTGAACCGTCTTGTGGATCGGCTCAAGGAAATTGGTGTTGATTGTCCAGTTTTCATGATCCATTCGGGTGGTGGTTTAATCTCGATAGGAACGGCCGCAGAATTCCCCGTGCGCCTGTTGGAAAGCGGGCCTGCAGGCGGAGCGATTTACGCAGCAGACGTGGCCGCGCGACATGGTTTAAGCCAAATCCTGTCATACGACATGGGCGGGACCACTGCCAAGATTTGTTTGGTTGAAAACTTCACTCCTAAAACCGCCCGCAGTTTTGAAGTTGCGCGCACCTATCGGTTCAAAAAGGGCTCGGGCATGCCGATTTCGATCCCGGTGATCGAGATGGTTGAAATCGGCGCTGGTGGTGGCTCGTTAGCTCATGTGGATGGCATGCGGCAAATCAGGGTTGGCCCAGAAAGTGCGGGCTCGGAACCGGGGCCTGCTTGTTTCGGGCAAGGCGGGCTTAGTCCGGCGGTTACGGATGCTGATCTGGTGTTAGGCAAACTGGATCCGGATAATTTTGCTGGCGGCGAGATTAAGTTGTCGCTCGAGGCGTCGAACGCCGCGCTAAGCGCCACAGTTGGTGATGTGTTACAAATGGAGCCGCAAAAAGCTGCCGTTGGGGTGATCGAAGTCGTCGATGAAAGCATGGCTGCGGCGGCGCGTGTGCATGCAGTTGAAAACGGCAAAGAGCTGGGTGATTTCACCATGATCGCATACGGCGGTGCGGCCCCGTTGCATGCCAATCGGTTGTGCGAAAAGCTGGGGATCACCACCTTGTTGATCCCGCCGGGTGCAGGCGTTGGGGCAGCCATTGGATTTCTGCGCGCGCCTTTTGGATATGAGGCCGTGCGCGGTGCTTATATGCGGCTCAGCCAGTATAACACCGCTTGGGTCAACGAAGTTTTGGACGGACTGGAAAGCGAAAGCGTTGCTGTAGCGCGGCAAGGTGATCCAGCAGGCAAGCTGACGATCGAACGCAAGGCCTACATGCGCTATGTAGGGCAGGGCTGGGAAATTCCGGTGATCCTGTCAAACGGCAGTCTGACCGACACTGGCGACGCCAAACTGCGGCATCTTTTTGAGGCCGAATACGAACGCCTTTTCGGCGCGCCACTGGAGGGGCTGGATGTTGAGGTGATGAATTGGTCGGTTAAGGCGTCATCGCAAGTGGCGACCGTTAACAAGGTGGCCGCAGCCGCGGTGGGCAGTCCTGCACCCGTCGCCGACACGCGGCCAATTTTTGATGCGCGTAGTTCGATGTTTCTGGATTCTGCAATCGTTAACCGCACAGATATGGCGGTCGGAGCAACGGTTACAGGCCCCGCCGCAATTGTAGAAGACGAAACCACGACAATCGTTACCGCTGGCTTTGACGCGATCCTGCAAACGGATGGCTGTCTGTTGCTTCAAAAGAAAGAGACTGCCAAATGAACGATGATTTCCGCGACGTGCATTTTCAAATCATGTGGAACCGCTTGATTTCGGTGGTGGAAGAACAAGCCTTGACCTTAGTGCGCACCGCTTTTTCCACATCAGTCCGTGAGGCAGGTGACCTTTCGGCAGGTGTGTTTGACAGTAATGGCCACATGCTGGCGCAAGCTGTAACAGGCACACCCGGCCACGTGAATGCGATGGCCGTTGCCGTGGGTAATTTCATCGAAGTTCTGGGAGTTGACAACATCCTTGAGGGCGATGTTTACATCACCAATGATCCCTGGAAGGGCACCGGACATCTGCTTGATTTCACCTTTGTCACGCCATCGTTTCGAAAGGGAATATTGGTCGGATATTTCGCCTGTACTGCCCATGTCGTTGATGTAGGCGGCCGCGGCTTTGGCCCGGATGCGAACGAGGTCTACGAAGAGGGTATTTTCATTCCGATCATGAAATTTGCCACGCAAGGAGTGGTCGATCAAAGTCTGATTAATATCATCCGCCACAATGTGCGCGAGTCTGGACAGGTGGTTGGTGATCTTCATTCGCTGGCGGCCTGTAACCACATTGGCCATTCGCGTTTAATGGAAATGATGGACGAATTCGAACTGACAAAGTTGGACGAATTGCGTGATTTCATTTTTGAAAACAGTAAGATAGCGACACTAAACAAACTTGCGGCGCTGCCTGTTGGTTCCTACAAAAACGATATGTTGGTCGATGGATACGACGCGCCAGTGCATATGCATGTGCGGCTTGATGTGTCGGCAACTGGTGTGCATGCAGATTTTGATGGCACGTCTGGGCAAAGCGCTTTGGGGATCAACGTGCCACTGATCTATACGATCGCCTACTGTGGTTATGGCCTGAAATGCGCACTGGCGCCGGAAATTCCGAACAACCATGCATCACTTGAACCGTTCACGGTTTCCGCGCCCGAGGGCTGCATATTGAACGCGTTGCATCCGGCCCCTGTGGCTGTGCGCCACGTTCTGGGGCATTTCATTCCGGACACGGTTTTAGGGGCCGTATCTCAGTTTCTTCCGGATGTAGCGCCCGCAGAAGGCGCAAGTGCGCTGTGGAATATCCAGATTTCTGCACGACCAATTCCGGGCGCGCAAGCCGCCCCCGGTGAGGTGCCGCAAAGTGCCGAAATTCTGATGTTCAATTCTGGAGGTTCGGGCGCGCGTCCGGCGCTTGATGGCCTGAACGCCACAGCGTTTCCTTCGGGCGTGCATGCAATGTCGGTTGAGGCCACGGAACAAATCGGGCCGATAACTGTTTGGCGCAAAGAGTTCCGCGAAAATTCCGGAGGTGCTGGCAAGCTGCGCGGCGGGTTGGGGCAGGTGGTCGAAATTATGGCCAATGCTGGCCACAGCTTTCACATCAAAGCAATGTTTGATCGGGTGGATAACCCTGCACGGGGTCGGCAAGGTGGCGCATGCGGGCAGGCAGGCACGGTCGCCTTGGACGACGGCACCAAATTGCGGGCCAAGGGGCGGCAAGCCGTGCCACCTGCGCGCACATTGGTGTTGGAACTGCCCGGTGGCGGCGGCTTTGGCGATCCGGCTGAACGCAGCATGGCCGCAATAAAACGCGATGTTGAACTGCAATATATCTCGGTTGAGCAGGCCGAAAAGGATTATGGAAAATGAGCAGCTATGCAAACCCGGTGATGATATTTAGAATGTTCACAAACACAGTAAAGGATACGTCAAATGGCCCGATATAACCGACTTTTAATAACGGGCGCGGCTGGAATGCTGGGCGGTGTAATGCGCAAAGACTTGACAGATGTGGCCGATATTATCCGGCTAACTGCGCTTGAAGAAATTACAGATTTGGCGGCGCATGAAGAACAATACGCCTGTGATTTGGCCGATAAAAATGCAGTGATGAAGCTGACCAAAGACGTTGATGCCGTGGTACATATGGGCGGCGTCAGCAAGGAAGCTTCCTTTGACGATATTTTGCAATCCAACATTGTTGGCTTTTATAACCTCTACGAAGCTTGCCGCAAAAATGGCGTGAAACGTATGACTTGGGCCAGCTCGGTACATGCAGTTGGGTTCTATCCAACCACGCATGTAATCGACTCAGATGCACCCCTGCGCCCTGACAGCAACTATGGCGTTTCCAAAGCCTTTGGTGAAAATTTGGCGCAGTACTACTGGGATAAATACCAACTGGAAACTGTTTCTGTGCGGGTCTATTCGTCTTTTCCCAAACCAGCAGATCGCCGGCACTTGAACACATATCTCAGCTTTCGCGACTGTGTTGAGTGCTTTCGCCAATCGCTGTTAGCACCGGTTGTCGGCCACACGATTATTTACGGTGTTTCTGACAATAAGGTAAAGTTTACCGACAATCGCCGTGCTGCGCACATCGGGTATCATCCGCAAGATAGTTCCGAAGAATTCCGTGAACATCTGGAAGCAACCCAGCCGGAACCGGCGATTGACGACCCGTTTATTGCCCGTCACGGTGGCGGGTTTGTTACGGCAGGACATTTCGAGGACTGATATGGCCAAACGACAATATGGGGCACCAGATGCTAAAAAGTATGATGTCGTTATCGTTGGAGGTGCCGTGGTTGGTTCTTCTGTTGCCTATTGGTTGACACAGAACCCTGACTTCACTGGTTCCATTCTGGTAATTGAACGCGACAGCACGTACGAATTTTCGTCCACCGCTTTGTCGACAAGCGCCATCCGGCAGCAATTTTCAAAACCGATCAACGTCAAGATCAGCCAGTTTGGCATGGAGGTCATTCTTGGATTTCAAGACCGGATGCAGCCGTTCTATTCTGGCGAAATTGCCCCGGAACTGGGCTTCAAGGAACACGGCTATTTGTATTGCATTCCCCCTGGTGGTGAAGATGCGGCCAAAGAGCGGGTAGAAATGCAACGGGAA
>JBLHMX010000113.1:0-9118 GCA_047622625.1 Paracoccaceae bacterium
GCGAACAGGCGCGGGGCAATCGGTTGTGGACGTTTCAAAACCAAGTTCACGACAACATGTTCTGGTCACTGACTTCGGGTGTGGCGCAACTAAGCTTGTTTCAGGTTGTCACGATGTGGTTGATGGCAAACGGGTATGCGCCAACAATAACTTTCGGCACAAACCCGATTTGGTTCGTTTTGTTTTTAGTTTTGCTTCCGGCTTGGTCAGCGTTTCACTTTTACTGGGTCCACCGATTGCTGCACATCCCGTTTCTGTACAAACGGGTGCATTCCTTGCACCATAGGAACGTGAACATCGGCCCATGGTCCGGGCTGTCTATGCATCCGGTTGAGCATTTCATTTACCTGACGTCGCTTTGCATTCATTGGGTGGTTGCAAGTCACCCGGTGCACCTGATTTTTCACGTACTTTATCAAGGCCCGGGGGCAGCAATGACCCATACTGGTTATGAAAATATGCTGGTTAAAGATAAGCAGCGGTTGGCACTGGGTACATTTTACCACCAACTTCATCATCGCTATTATGAATGTAACTATGGTAATCAAGAAATGCCGTGGGATCGCTGGTTTGGCACTTTCCACGATGGCTCGAAAAACGCGACGGTGAAAACACGCGAACGCAAAAAAAGGATGTATTCGTAATGCAATTTGGTTTGACCGAAGAACAGGAAATGATTGTTTCTACTGTTCGATCCTTCGTGGAAAACGAAATTTATCCGCACGAGGATCTGGTCGAGCGCACTGGCGAAGTGCCTCACGAGGTCGCCAAGGCGATTAAGCAAAAGACTATCGATCTTGGGTTCTACGCCTGTAATTTCCCTGAAAGCGTTGGTGGTGCTGGACTTAACCATCTGGAATTCGCACTTGTGGAACGCGAATTGGGGCGTGGTTCTATGGCACTGAACCACTTTTTTGGCCGCCCGCAGAATATTCTGATGGCCTGCAAGGGCGACCAAATTGAACGCTATCTTTTGCCAGCCGTGCGCGGCGAAAAAATGGATGCCCTTGCGATGACAGAGCCCGGTGCTGGTTCTGATGTGCGTGGTATGAAATGTGCCGCCGTTCGTGATGGTAGTGATTGGGTGGTTAACGGCACCAAACATTTTATTTCCGGTGCGGAACATGCCGATTTCATTATCGTCTTTATCGCAACCGGCGAAGACGAGACACCGCGCGGCCCTAAAAAACGAATTACAACGTTTCTAGTTGATCGCGGCACGCCCGGCTTCACTATTCGGGACGGCTATAAATCCGTCAGCCACCGCGGTTATAAAAACATGATCCTGGAATTTGACGAGTGCCGACTGCCCGATGCGCAAGTTTTGGGCGAAGTTGATGGTGGTTTCGCGGTTATGAATACCTGGCTTTACGCCACGCGGATCACTGTCGCCACCATGTCTGTCGGGCGCGCAAGGCGTGCGTTTGATTATGCCCTAAATTATGCCGCAGAACGCGAGCAGTTTGGGCAGAAAATTGGCAAGTTCCAGGGGATTGGTTTTCAACTTGCTGATATGATCACAGAAATAGACGCCGCCGATTTGCTGACATTGGCCGCCGCTGAAAGGCTGGATCGGGGCTTGCCTGCCAATCGCGAAATTGCCTCTGCCAAACTTTATGCCAGTGAAATGTTGGCGCGGGTGACAGATGCGGCCATTCAAATACACGGCGGGATGGGACTGATGGATGATTTCCCGCTCGAACGGTTCTGGCGCGATGCCCGGGTCGAAAGGATTTGGGACGGCACATCAGAAATCCAACGCCACATCATCAGCCGCGACCTTTTGCGGCCATTGGGTGCATAAGAAAAATGCGCTCCGCGCGGGGGATTTTTAGTAAAAAGAGAAGTTCGGTCAAGTTTAAGCGCTCTGTCCAGAACCACCGGACAGAGCGCCTTCTCTTTTTACCTCCATCGGCTTCCCAGCCTGTTCCGCCCGAAAACCTTGGCCCGTTAAGCCTAATTTTCTGTTACTTCTTCTTTTTTCAAATATCCCCCGCGCGGAGCGCATAATGACCGACACTTTATCAAGGCTCTTGCGGCCGCGCTCTATCACCATTGTTGGCGGTGGTGCGTGGTGTCGTTCCGTAATCGAGCAATGTTTGAAAATGGGGTTTTCCGGCAATATCTGGCCCGTGCACCCAAAGACCAGTCAGATTTTAGGGCTGCGGGCCTATAAAAGTGTTTCTGAATTACCTACGTCGCCAGACGCCACGTTCGTCGGGGTAAATCGAAACGCAACGATTTCTATTGTACGTGAATTGGCAACAATGAAGGCTGGAGGTGCTGTTTGTTTCGCGTCTGGCTTTCAAGAAGCGGCGAAAGAAGACCACGAGGCTGCTGATCTGCAAGATCAATTACTCGCGGCAGCTGGTGAGATGCCGATTCTAGGGCCAAATTGCTATGGCTTCATTAACTACCTTGATGGCGCGCTTCTATGGCCGGATCAACATGGCGGTAAGCGTGTAAAAAGCGGTGTCGCCATCATCACACAATCGTCGAATATGGCGATCAATCTGACCATGCAAACCCGCGCTTTACCTGTGGCTTACGTGGTAACCGCCGGCAACCAAGCGCAGACTGGGATGGCCGATATCGGCCTTGAACTGCTGCGTGACCCGCGCGTCACAGCACTGGGCCTTCACATCGAAGGGTTTGGCGATTTGCGGGCGTTTGAACGGCTGGCCGAACAGGCGGAAATTCTGGGCAAGCCAATCATCGCGCTTAAAGTCGGAAAATCGCAGCAGGCGCGCGAAGCAACCATATCCCACACAGCGTCACTTGCAGGTGGAGACGCAGGCGCACAAGCATTGCTAGACCGACTAGGCGTGGCGCGCGTAAGCAGCTTGCCAGAGTTTCTTGAAACCTTGAAACTCTTGCACGTTTGCGGCCCGTTGGCATCAAATCGTATTGCTTCAATCTCGTGTTCTGGCGGCGAGGCGTCGTTGGCTGCCGACACAGCGCAGGGACGCGGTGTGGAATTCCCGCCGTTGAATGAAACCCAGCAGACCAATTTGCGAGCCGCGCTTGGCCCAATGGTCGCGCTGGCCAACCCACTGGATTATCATACCTATATTTGGCGAGATGCCGATGCGATGACCAAGGCGTGGTCGGCAATGGTCGATCCAGCGTTGGCGTTAACGCTGCTTATCGTGGATTTCCCACTTGCCGCTCGCTGTGACCCATCCGACTGGGAATGCGCGATTGTCGCGGCCTTGGCCAGCAAAGCCAATACGGGCGCAAACATCGCGGTGGTGGCCACGCTGCCAGAATTAATGCCTGAAAGTGTCGCCACGCGATTGTTGGCCGGCGGTGTTGTGCCACTAAGTGGGCTGTCTGAAGCAATTGCCGCTACAGAGGCGGCGGTACAATCCGGACGCGCGAAAAGCGAAGGCCCGCAGCCGATCACGCTTTCCAGCAACCCGATCGATCCGGTTTTGATCCCCGAGGCGGCAGCCAAGATATTATTGGCTCGACAGGGCGTAAACACGCCTAATCTGACGCGTGCCATTGACCCACAACAAGCGGCAAACGCAGCTGCCAAAATCGGATTTCCTGTGGTTCTAAAAGGCGAAGGTATCGCCCATAAAACCGAAGCTGGGGCCGTAGCCCTGAACCTCACAAGCAAAGCACTAGTTTTGAGTGCTGCCAAAGGTATGCCAACGGATAACTTTCTAGTCGAAGAAATGATCACAGATACGGTTGCCGAACTGTTGATCGGCGTTGTGCGTGACCCAGCACATGGCTTTGTGCTAACACTGGCTGCCGGTGGGATATTGACCGAATTGATGCAAGACAGCGCCTCGGTTTTGATCCCAACCAGTCGGGTCGGGATCGAACAGACGCTAAACAAACTTCAGATTGCAAAAGTTTTGAACGGGTATCGCGGCAAGCCTGCCGCTGATATTACGGCCATTGTCGACGCCATAATGGCTGTGCAAGACTATGTTCAAGCAAATGCCAACCGTTTGGAAGAACTAGAGATTAACCCCCTGCTGTGCTGTCCAAACCGCGCAGTAGCCGCTGATGCTTTAATGAGACAAGAGGAACCATGACTGACAGCCCAATAAAAACACGTGCCCTTGATGGGGTTTTGGAAGTCACGCTTGACCGTCCAAAAGCCAATGCCATTGACCTTGCGACCAGCCGGATCATGGGGGACGTCTTCCAGGAATTTCGCGACAACGATAGTTTGCGCGCGGCGATTATTACCGGATCCGGCAGCAAATTCTTTTGCCCCGGATGGGATCTAAAGGCTGCGGCCGATGGCGACGAAGTTGATGGCGATTACGGGGTCGGTGGGTTTGGCGGGTTGCAGGAATTACGCGATCTGAACAAACCCGTCATTGCTGCCGTGAACGGCATTTGTTGTGGCGGTGGTTTGGAATGGGCTTTGTCGGCAGATATCATTTTGGCCGCCGATCACGCCACATTCGCGCTGCCGGAAATTCATTCAGGAACTGTCGCGGACGCGGCCAGCGTCAAGCTTCCCAAACGCATCCCTTATCACATCGCGATGGAGATGTTGTTGACCGGTCGTTGGGTCGACGCTGACGAGGCCCAGCGTTGGGGTTTCGTTAATCACGTTTATCCGGGCGCTGATCTTATGGAGCGTGCTTGGGAAATGGCCCGGCTGTTGGCCAGCGGCCCGCCGTTAGTTTACGCCGCCATCAAAGAAGTTGTGCGTGACGCGGAAGGTTCAAAATTTCAAGATAGTATGAACCGGATCACGGGCCGCCAGTTGCCCAGTATTGATGTGCTTTATGGCTCGGAAGACAACCTTGAAGGCGCGCGGGCTTTCACTGAAAAACGTGATCCCGTTTGGAAAGGGAAATAGGTTTTAAAAATGCGGATTATCGCTTGGAATTGTCAAATGGCGTTTCGGCGAAAATATGAAGTTAGCGCAGCTTTAAAGCCAGATATCTTGGTGATTTCTGAAAGTGAGAGCCCGGAATACTTGCGCGAAAAAAGTGCCAACTTGCCTTGGTCCAACCATGTTTGGGTGGGCGATAATCGCACGAAAGGCCTTAGCGTTTTTGCCACTAGCGAATTTGATCTGCGGCTCAAACAGACCAACAATCCAAGTTTTCGGTTTGTCGCGCCGGTAGATGTCCAGGGGCCAAACGGGCATGTTGATCTGATGGCTGTTTGGACTCAAGGAGGAACCGCACCAAGCAAAGCCTATGTCGCCCATATCCTAAATGCCGTGCAGTTTTATGGAAGTGATCTCAACAGAAATTCGGTAATTCTTGGAGATTTCAACAGTAATCCTGTATTCAAGCAGAATGGCAAGAAACACGTGGAACTTGTTAAGATGCTTGATGAATATGGATTTGACAGTCTCTATCATCGCCAATCCCACGAGGAACACGGCCAAGAATCCAAGCCGACCTTTTATTTGCATCGCAATCGGTTGAAGCCTTATCATCTGGATTATGTTTTTTGCGACAAATCCCGAGAGGCAACAGTGTCAATTGGCGCGACTGGCGACTGGCTATCATTGAGTGACCACATGCCGCTTATCGGCGATTTTGAAGTCGGGCCCTAAGGTGACGGGAAAAGTTAGCAGCTATCAACAGTATTAAGGATGCAACCACGATACTTGGCCCGGTTAGCACATCAAATCGAAACGATCCAAACAGACCAAGCAAAGCTGCGATGCCTCCGACCAGTGCCGCGATGACAACCATGCGCTCTGGCGTTTGCGCACCTAGGCGCGCCGTTGCTGCTGGGATAATCAACAAGGCCGTTATTAGCAGGGCACCAACAACTTTAATCGCTACAGCCACAAGGATCGCAAGCGCCAGCGTAAACAGCGCATTTTCGCGGTTCGGATTTTGACCTGCCGCAAGGGCCATATCGCGGTCAAGTGACGCTACCAGCAGTTTCTCCCAACGCCAGACCAACAGACCGATACTTATCGAAGCACCACCCCAAATGATCGCCACGTCTTGCCAGCTTACGGCCAGAATATCGCCAATTAGATAGTTCATCAGATTGATGGTCACGCCGCCAAGCAAGGACACTGCAACCAAACCTAACGCAAGTGCCGAATGCGCCGCGACGCCCAGCATTGTATCAGTATGCAAAAAGCGCCCGTCCGACGTCATCACCACAGCAGCGACGCCCAGCGCACATAATAGGACACCAAGAAACACAGGCAGGTTCAAAGCCAAGGCAAAAGCCACGCCCAGCAAAGCGGCGTGCGAAATCGTATCACCGAAATATACCATCCGCCGCCATAAAACCACGGAACCAAGCGGCCCTGCGGCCACGGCGATACCCGTTGCGGCCAGGATTATGCGCCACAAGAATTCATCCATGGGAATGGTCCCCCTGCTGATGTTCATGGTCTTGATCATGGCCGTGGTCATGCACGTGTCGATACAAGGCCAGTGCACCCTCGGTTCCTTGACCAAACAGGCGTCGATATTCTGGGGCGGCCGATACAATCGTTGGCGTGCCTTCGCAACATATGTGACCGTTCAGACATACCACACGATCAGACGCGCTCATGACCACGTGCAAATCATGGCTGACCATCAAAACGGCGCACCCTATGGATTTGCGAACCTCTTCAATCAGCCGATAAAACCCGGCAACACCGGGTTGATCCAATCCCTGCGCTGCCTCGTCCAAGACCAACAATTGTGGCTTGCCAATCAACGCGCTTGCCAAAAGCACGCGTTGCATTTGGCCACCCGACAATTGCGTCAATTGTTGATCAAGTATCAAAGGCAAACCCATCTGTTCTATGATTGCAAGACGATCTGTTTTCGTACCACCAGCAAGGCGCAGAAATCGCCTGACGGTCATCGGAAAGGCATGATCAAGGTGCAATTTCTGTGGCACATACCCGATACGCAGCCCATCCGAGCACGATATTTTCCCGCTGGTAGGCTCAATCGCCCCAATAATGGTTTTTAGAAAAGAAGATTTTCCCGATCCGTTAGGCCCAACAATTGTTACGATCTCAGCCGCTTCAATACTGAAATCGATGTCGTGCAGAATTGTGTGTCCATCGATTTTCAGCGCCAAACCAGTGACTTTTAGCAAGGCATTTTTCATTTTGATTGACCCGAGCAATTTGGGCAAAGACCCGTCACTTCAACGACCCTAGATGTTACAGTAAACCCGTGATTTTCAGCAACGCGATCAATGTTATCACCAAGCTGTCCAAGCCGCGTTTCGGCAACTTGTTTGCAGTCCTGACAAATCAGAAAGATCGGTTCGTGGCCAAGATCTGGCTGGCAACAGGCAGCAAAGGCATTCAATCGCTCGAGCTTATGAACAAACCCATGCGCCGCCAAAAAATCCAGTGCGCGGTATACAACAGGTGGCTGGCTACCCAGGTTATCGGAATTTAGGCGCTGTAGAATGTCGTAAGCGCCAAGCGCCTTGTGGCTTTCAAGCAGGATTTCTAAAACCCTTGCCCGTACCGGCGTCAATCGCAAACCCTCATCCGCGCAATAAGTCTGCGCATCTTTCATTCCACCAGTCCGGCATTTCCGATGGTTGTGTTCGACAAAGATATTTTGCGTTTGTGAAAGCGGCATGAGTTATTCCATATTGTTATCTTATAACATATCGTTTATACCGCGCTGGAACTCCTTATTGCAAGCGATATGATTATGCTATTCCGCCCCCTAATGGTTTACTGTCTGTTGGCGATTAATTTTGCGACACCCAACATATCACAAGCCAAAACGCTGAATATCATAACAGATATTGCCCCAGTGCGCGCCATCGTCGACGCGGTTGTCGCTGATTTGCAAGATACTCAGCAATTGATTGTAGGCAGCTTTTCACCACATGACTTCGCATTGAAACCTTCGGACATTCGCAAACTGCAAAAGGCTGATTTGATCGTCTGGTCGGGGCCTATGGCCACGGCAGGTTTGGCCAAGCTGATGCAGCGGCCTGAATTTGCGCAAAAGGGACTAGCGTTAAATTCTCTACCCGATACTCAATTGCACTATTTGCGCTCTGCGGTAGGGGAACAAAACGTTGGTACAGACAACGAAATCGATCCTCATGCGTGGCTGGACCCGCAAAATGCACATCACTGGGCCATTGAAATATCTCGACGATTGCAACAGTTTGATGCGGACAACGCTTCGAAATATTCGACAAACGTTGATCAGTTCACCAAAAAACTGGCAGCTCAGTCGGCAGAAATTCGCGAGAGGTTTTCAAGCAAGTCTGTCTTGCCATATTTTCAGTATCACGATGCATTTCAGTATTTTGAAACGGCATTTGGCTTAGCGCCCCTAGGCTTTGCCACGTCGGGCGATGAAGGCACAACCAGCCTAGGGGTTCTGACAAAAATAAGATCAGACCTTGGCGGCTTGGATAGAAGTTGTATTTTTTCACCTGCACATATGCAAGAAAACGCAGCCCAAGTTTTTGGCGAGCTTTCAGGCGTGGAATTGGGCATCGTCGACCCACTTGGGGCTATCCTGCCCGATGGTTTTGACTATTTACAATTGATAAGTTCAATTGCCGATGCATTTGCGAAGTGCTTACTTAGATCTTCCTGAACACAACCATTCGCGCTATATCGCTTTTGCGCTCAGCCAGCCCTTTTGCGCCATAAGTCTTGCGCTCAAGAATGTTATATCCTGAAATCTGCGGCGCTAGATCTGTGAACTTTTTGTCAAATCCATATTCGACAAAAGCCTCTGCGTTTACACCAAGAACAAACAAGGCATTGGGCCGCGCCACCCGCAACAGTTCGTCCAATGCACCGGGGCCAACATGCCCGTGGGTGAAGGTTCCAGCAGATATAACCGCGCCATAGGTGTCGTTCGCAATTGCAAGCTTGTTGGTTAAATCCGCCTGAATGACCGCCCGGTAACACCCCTTGTTAAAGGCGACTGCCAACATCTCGTCCGATATATCCAAGCCATCGATGGCCCATTCACCAAGTCTGCGAAGTGCAGCTCCGCCCAACCCGGTGCCTGCACCCACATCAAGGATCGGATTATCCGGGTCCTTGGCGTTTTCTGCAAACAATTCGGCAACCACAGAAGGGGCGCGGTAATCCATGCGATCAGCAAAACCAATATCGTAGGATTCAGCCCAGTCACGATACAGCGCAACCGAGTCTTGCGGTGTTTTC
>JBLHMX010000114.1:0-9095 GCA_047622625.1 Paracoccaceae bacterium
CGGCACGTGTGTCTTATGGGCGCGGCACTAAGAAGGTCACGAACGACGAGGGGTTGATCCGCTATTTGATGCGGCACTGGCATTCCACGCCGTTTGAAATGTGCGAGATTAAACTGCATGTGAAACTGCCGGTGTTTGTTGCACGCCAATGGATCCGGCATCGCACCGCGAACGTGAACGAATACTCCGCGCGTTATTCGATTTTGGACCGCGAGTTCTATATTCCCGCACCCGATGCCCTTAACGCGCAATCCGTGGTTAACAATCAAGGCCGGGGTCAGGTTCTTGAAGGGGCCGAGGCTGATCGCGTGCTTCAAATGCTGAAAGTAGACAGTGATCGCAGCTATGACAATTACGAAAAGATGCTGTCGCAAGACGGGCAGGCGGGGCTGGCGCGCGAATTGGCGCGGATGAACCTGCCAGCCAATGTTTACACGCAATGGTATTGGAAGGTCGATTTGCATAATCTGTTTCATTTTTTGCGGCTTCGGGCTGATCCGCATGCGCAGTATGAAATCCGGGTCTATGCCGATGCGATCTGCGAGATCGTCAAAGACTGGGTGCCTGCAGCATACAGCGCGTTTGAGGATTACCGGCTGGGCGGGGCGCAGTTGTCCGGCAAGGCGGTTGAGTGCGTGCGGCGGATGGTTAAGGGCGAAAAGGTGACACAAGAGACTTCGGGGATGTCTGCCGGGGAATGGAGGGAGTTTGAAGGCGTGTTGAAAGCCTAAAAACTCTGAATTTACAACCCTATGGAGCCGTCATGACAAACGTTTTCACCACCAAACGCATGCTGCAATTTGGCGACTGTGATATTTCCGGAACCGCCTATTTTCCGGCCTATCTGAACATCCTAAACGGCGTGAATGAAGAGTTTTGGGCACAGCTTGGTTTTCCCTGGCACGAGATGATCTGGAAAGAACGCTGGGGAACACCTACGGTGCACATCTCCAGTGACTTCTCCAGCCCGTCGTTTTTTGGCGAAGAATTGCAGTTCGACCTAACTGTACTGAAGGTCGGCCGCACCTCGGTCACGCTGCACCATGAAATCAGTCGCGGCGGCAAAAAACGCTGGTCAAGCAAACAGGTGCTTGCGGCAAGCGACCTTGACAAACACTGCTCGATCCCTTGGCCAGACAAAGTGCGTGAAGCTTTGTTGGCGGTTTGTGTGGGGTGAGGAAGGTTTACCCGTTGCTAAAGGGGCAATCCAAGTAGGACGTAGTGCGGGGTTCACCCCGCCATTTCGGTGTCATGCATATTTCTCGGCGCGATAAGTCCTGACCTACGTTTCCACCGTTTTTAGGATATCGCTTGACGCAATCCCTTCCGCCATGCGCCCCGCGCATAACGGCAAGCGACAGTTGTCTGATGTTCTCGACCCCCAGCCACCTTATCTTAGCGTTAACGTAATAAGACGAAGGAGTCGTATCATGGCTGACACATCAAAATTCCCGACCCTAGCTGAAATTAACGAAGTTGAGCGCCGTGCGCATAGGTTGCGGGCTGAAGCGACGATTTCCGCTTTGACAACTTTTGGTAATTTTTTGAAATCCACGGTGCGCCGTATTGGCGTGCGCAAGCCAAACCTCGTGCACACGTTTCTTGAGGCCTAGGCCTCAAGTGCAAACGGCGGCTGGAACTTAATCCAGCCGCCGTTCAAATTCTTAAATCCGGTCAAATGCCCGTTGGCTTATGCCAATTTCAGATCTGTCGCAGATTCTTTACCGTTTCGACCTGTTTCCAGTTCGAACGTTACTTTCTGATCATCGCTCAGACCAGTCAAACCAGCTTGCTCAACAGCAGAGATGTGTACAAACACGTCGTTGCCGCCGTTGTCAGGCTGAATAAAGCCGTAGCCTTTAGTTGAGTTAAACCATTTTACGGTGCCATTAGCCATCCGTCTTCTCCTTCAAAAACCCACCCACGATATGCGGCGGTCTGGTGCAGTGCGGTCTTAATGTAAAAACCGTCATGCTGCGTAGTGCTTCAGGAGGTTTCGCGTGAAAGACTTACTTCACAGGCGCCATATGGGCGATAATGATCATTATTGCAAGCCTTCTGTTAAATCGCTTGTTTGTGGCGAGGTTCCCGTTTTAGCTTGTGCCGAGATCAGTGATCTGTGTCACAGCGCCGCCGTTTTGGACCCAGTCTTGCAAACTTCCGGCATTATAAACCTTACTATAACCCATATCAATCAGCGACTTACCTGCTAATGCCGACCGCCCGCCAGACGCGCAGTAAATGACGATCGAACGATCTTTTTCAAACGCCTCATCAAACATCGGTGTGGCCGGGTCGGCGCGAAACTCTAACATGCCGCGCGAGACGTGATGCGCCCCTTTTGCAAGGCCGGTCTTTTCAATTTCCGGGCCATCACGTACATCCAGCAAAAGTGCGCCTTTATTGATCAGTCCCTGCGCTTCGTCGTGATCGATTTTGGCAACGGCTGCGTGGGCTGCGGCCATCATGTCTTTAACAGTAAGGGGCATTTTTACCTCGGGATTTGGTTGCATGTCTTGACCAGGTGCATGTAACCCTTAGGTTTGGGTCAAACAAGGGCCGCGCGGTTTCAGTTAGGCGAGCAATGATCGTATATGGTTTGAAAAATTGTGATACGTGTCGCAAGGCGATGAAATGGTTGGATAATGCGAGCGTGGCATATGAGTTTTGCGATGTGCGCAGTCAGCGTGTGCCGCGTGCAATCTTGACGGATGCCATAAAAGACCTTGGCGAGAAACGGCTGTTAAACATCCGCTCGACCACTTGGCGGGGTTTATCAGACGCCGATCGCGCGCATGATCCGCTTGCTCTGCTCGAGGCGCATCCGACCCTGATTAAACGCCCCTTGATCGTGTTTGACGGCTGGTTTTCTGTGGGTTGGACGTCCGAGATCATATCAAGCCTTGAAGCGCGGCTTGCTGCCGCTTAGATAAATTCGAGAGATTATAAGTTGAGGGATTTATGAGAAACGCAGCATTAATGCTTGGAATAATCGGCGGTATCATCGGCATGATCGTCGGGTTTTTTAGCTATGGCTATACCGAAGTGATCGACGCCTTCGGCGAATGGGGCGATTTCGCCACGCAGGTTGATCACGTAAACCGGCTGCGGGCTGTGGCACTTGTTGCGCCCATTCTGGCCATTGCTGGCGGGGCGATGGCGCGATCACGGGCGATGGTGGCTTCAGGTCTGATGATATTGTCTGCGGCAGGTATGTTTTGGGGTTTTGGTTTTAACGCGTTTACCATGTTCCCAATTGTCATGGTCGGGCTTGGCGGTGTTCTGGCGTTGGCCGCGCGCCAGCCAGATACACACTAATTATACGGCCTTCGGCGAGAGTATTTTTGGAACAATGAATTTGGGCCTAGCCGACAAACGCCTTTTCCAACACATATTCGCCGGGTTCAGAATTTGAGCCTTCGCGCAAGCCAGCGGCGTGCATGATTTCCTTCATGTCGGTGTTAAGGCCCATCGATCCGCAGATCATTATCCGATCTTCGGTGGCATTAATTGGCGGCAATTCAAGGTCATGTGCCAATTGTCCTGATGTGATCAGATCCGTGATCCGACCCATTTTTGGCGTCTCTTCACGAGTTGAGCTTGGGTAATACCAAAGTTTGCCACCCGCGATTTCGCTGATGATTTCGTCAGAAAGAATGTCATCGACTAGCTTGCGACTGTAATCCAACGCCGACGCGCTGCGGGTTGTGTGGGTGAGGATTACCTGTTCGAAATTTTCGTACACTTCGGGGTCGCGCACCAGCGACGCGAACGGCGCAATACCCGTGCCCGTGGCCAGCAGATACAGCCGTTTGCCCGGTAAAAGAGCATCCACAACAAGCGAGCCCACAGGTTTTGGGCGAATAGTAATCTCGTCACCGACGACAATATGTTGCAAGCGCGATGTTAACGGCCCGTCAGGGACTTTGATCGAATAAAACTCAAGCTCATCATCCCAGGATGGCGACGCGATAGAATAGGCCCGCAGCAACGGTTTGCCATTTTCGCCAGCCAGACCGATCATCAGAAATTCGCCCGAACGAAACCGCAGGCTTTGCGGACGGGTCACGCGAAACGAAAACAACTTGTCGTTCCAATGGGTCACCGATGTCACGGTTTGCGCATCTGGACGGCGGGCAGCTTTGACGTCCGCGGCGGCGATGAATGAGGAATGGTCTTTCATGAAACGGTATCCAATGTGTGTATCTCGGCCCTAACTAAGGGGCGCTAAGTGAATTGGTAATCAGGCAAATTGGCGCAAGCGTTCTTGATACGTACCGTTGTCGCCCATCTGGGATAGCCATTGATCTTCAGGTTGACGTTCGGCCTGTTCGGCAGTGATTTCCACCTCGTCAAACCCGGCGCGGCGCGCCAATGGATATTGATCAACAACCAAGGGGCCAAATGCCCTCAGACGGCCTGCAAAACCAAGCGAGCGAAGTTTACGGGCTTGCGAGAAGCCGCGTCCATCGGTGAATGCTGGGAATTGCACGCGGATCAGATCGATCTGGTCAAGAATGGGCGACAATTCCGCGACGTCTCTATCGTTTTGGATATCGACAGCCAAAGCCGGCGCGTTAGATTTAACCAGTGCTTCGGCCTGATCAGAATCCTGAAAACCAAATTGCCAATCATCGGGCTGAAACCCACTGTCATTTACAACGATATTCATGGCGTCACTTTCTTGATCATTCGTTTCATCGGCAAAATGAATGCCGCATTCTGTTTTTTCGACGCCCCGCCACCGACCGGCGCGCGGGTCTTCGTCTTCGCCGGCTTGTTGGGTGCAGGGCATGCAGCCAATAGACGGGAAACCCTTGCTAACCAAGGGATGACGCGGCAGCCGGTTATTGGTGATATAGTCGTTTAAATCTTGCGTCGACCAGTGGGCTAGCGGGTTGATTTTGATACGGCTATCGTTTTCAGCTTCAAACAAATCAATCGCTTCACGATTTGCACCCTGATACCTCTTGCGCCCTGTAATCCAAGCGTCAAAACCTTTTAGGGCCGCATTCAGTGGCTCGACTTTGCGCAGAGAACAACAGGCATTGATGTTAAAATGGTGCAGAATATTATCGGGATCGCGTTGAAACAGAGTGTCGCGGCTGGCTTTGACACGGCGAATATCGGTTAGACCAAATGATTGCGCCAGCTCGTCTTGATAAGTCAGGGTTTCCGGAAACAACATTTCGGTGTCGATAAACAAAATCGGCAAAGTGCGATCCAGCGTTGAAATCATGCGTAATAGCACCACAGATTCCGCGCCGAAAGATGACACAAGCGCCACACGTCCCAGCATCGGATCACTTAAAGCCCGGCTAAGAACGGCAATGGCGCCGTGGTGTTTGTAACTTGCATTAAGCTGCGTAACCCTTTGGGAAATTGGCAGGATCGGGGTTTCAAGCGGCACGGGAGCGCTCCTTTTTTTCGCCATAGAGCGCGATTTTGAAAGGCGCGTTTCCAAGACGTTTGAAGGTCTGCAGGAAAGTTTCTTCTGCATCAGTACGAAGGTCTAAATAGGCAAAGATCAGGCGTTCAATCGCCGGCACAATCGCGTCATAGGCAAAGCCCGGGCCCATAGGTTTGCCAACAGCCGCATTTTCTGAACCGTCGCCACCAAGCGTGATCTGATAGCTTTCGATACCAGCCTTTTCCAAACCCAGAATGCCGATATGCCCGACGTGATGGTGGCCACAGGCGTTGATGCAGCCCGAAATCTTAAGCTTAAGCGGGCCGATATCTTGTTCCAGCTTCAATTCGTCAAATCGCTTGGCTATCTGTTGTGCCACGGGGATCGAGCGGGCTGTTGCCAGATCGCAATAATCCATGCCGGGGCAAGCGATCATATCCGAGATCAGGCCAATATTGGCCGTAGCCAACCCGATGTCTTGAAGGCGTGCATAAAGGGCAGGCAGGTGGGCCTTGTTCACGTGCGGCAATATGATGTTTTGCTCGTGACTAACACGCAGCTCATCATGGCTGAATTCTTGTGCCATATCGGCTAAAGCCCGCATTTGATCCGAGGTCGCATCCCCTGGCGTTTCGCCGTGGGCCTTAAGCGACACGGTCACAATTTTATAATCCGGGTTTTTATGTGAAGCGGTGTTTGTATCGTTGAATGACCGAAATGCCGGGTTTGAATTTAGTGCTGTTGCATAAGCGTCAGCCGGTAACGATAAATACAAAGGCGGCAAAAAGTCAGCTTCAATCGCGGCTAATAGCGTTTGATCCGCACCCTTGAAAAGGCCGCGCTGAACTTTAAAATTATCTTCGATCATCGTGCGAAGTTGCTCAAGACCCATTTCATGAACAGTGATCTTGATCCGCGCTTTGTATTTATTATCGCGCCTTCCCAACAGGTTATAGGTTTGAAGAATGGCCTCAAGATAGGGCAATATGTCTTCGCGTGGTAAGAAGTCGCGAATGACGCGCGCCACCATGGGGGTGCGGCCAAGACCGCCACCAACGCTTACCTCGTAACCCGGCGCATTGTTTTCGCCTCGCACAAGTTTCAGCCCGACATCATGCATTTTGCTGACGGCGCGGTCGGTATCGCCGCCGATGACAGCAACTTTGAATTTGCGCGGCAAATAGGCGAACTCGTCGTGATCAGTAGACCACTGGCGGATCAGTTCGGCTGTTGGGCGCGGATCATCTGTTTCGTCAGCCGCAGCACCGGCGAAATGGTCAGCGGTGACGTTGCGAACACACGACCCACTGGATTGAATGGCATGCATGTCAACTTCGGCAAGCGCGGCCAGAATATCGGGCACTTCGCGCAGTTTTGGCCAGTTAAACTGGATGTTCTGGCGGGTTGTGAAATGGCCATAACCCTTGTCAAATTTATCCGCGATCAACGCAAGTTGCCGCATCTGGGCGCTGGACAGCGTGCCGTAAGGTATGGCGATGCGCAGCATATAGGCGTGCAGCATCAGATAAAGCCCGTTCATCAAACGCAGGGGTTTGAATTCGTCTTCGGTCAAGGCACCCGTCAGGCGACGTGCCACTTGATCGCGGAATTTGTCGACACGTTGGGCCAGAAATGCCCGGTCAAAATCAGTATATTGATACATCTGACTGTCCTAGTTCGCTTGCTTGCCGTGATGACGGTTTGACGGGCCTTTGCTACGAAAGACCTCGCGGAAATGATCAGCCCGGATCGGTGTGTCGCCGTCGGCCACCACATCCACAAGATAGGCCCCAAGAACTTTGTTGATCTGCTTGGCGGCGTGTTTAAGCGCCTCGTCAGCCAAGTCCGGATCGGAAAATATCAACGCATCGGTCAATCGCCGCGTCCATTGGCGCCGTGGATCAAGGTAAATGACATCGCCCTCAAGCAGGTCGCTGGCGGATAATACTTGGGCATTTGCTTGGCTCATGACATGCTCCTAAACTGCGATTAGACGTGCAACTTGATTTACTGCTCATCAGTGCGGTGGCGTTATTCTACTTTATATAGAACAATTTCCCATTTGAAATGCTAGATGGCGGTTGAAACAAGAATATTTATGCCTGTATGATGGAAATACTGGGAAAAAGTGCCAACATAGCAAGGAAAATGGAATGACCGTCCAACTTGATGCGATAGATCGGAAAATTCTTTTTGAATTGCAGGCAGATGCCAGCCAGTCTTTGGATGAAATTGCCCGCAAAACAGGGTCTTCCAAGACACCTGTGTGGAATCGCGTCCGTAAATTACGCAAGCTTGGTGTGATCAAAAAACAAACCGTACTGCTAGACCCTGAAGCTTTGGGGCTTGAGGCCTGTTTCTTTGTTTTGGTACGCACATCCGAACATGATGCTGACTGGCAGCGGCGGTTTTTACGGACCTTGCTGGAACGCCCCGAAGTGCAAGAAGCGCACCGTTTGGCAGGCGATATTGATTATATCCTGAAAGTCCGGGTGGAAAACGCCAAAGCATATGATACATTCTATCAGGCGCTGATTTCCGAGGTGAAGATTTTCAACGTAACAGCATTGCTATCGATGGAAGAGATTAAATCGACGACGGAGTTGGCGGTTTAATGTTGGTGCTCTGCACGCACGGACAGCATGGATTTACATCACACTAAATTGGATTACCCTTTTTTGTTGAGTACGTAGTAACTTGAGTTGTGGAGTATGAGAAAATGGTCATGAAAATATTGGAAATTGCTGGCAAAATAACTTGGATGCTGGCCCCAAAATGGACTTGGCATTTAATAGGGATATTCTATCTGATTTGTTGGACTGTCTTTTTTGTTGTATTTGGTATTCAGGTGGGCGCTTCGGGTGCTTCTCAATTGGAGCTTTATTTTGCGGACTCAGTCTACGGATTGGCTATGATTTCGGCTTTGCTGTTAGGGTTTCTGGCAATGCCATTAACTTGGAGGGCCTATTGGAGGCTCGTTTCAGTCCATAGTTTTGGTATGTTGATTTTAACGGCTTTTTCCTTGAAAATTTACGCGAACAGCCTTCCAGTAGCCAATCCAGTTTCAGATGCTATCTGGATTCACGCGGTTAGTTATCTAGAACTATTGGTCCCCCTAGGCGGTTTTATGATTTTCTTAAAATTCGCGATAAATCGTGAATTGCTTAGCGATACCGGGGAGTAACAACTGTATAAACAGACGCTTGGCGAGTTGAAGATTTTCAGCGTGACGGCGCTGGTGTCGATGGAAGAGATTAAATCGACGACAGCGTTGGTGGTTTAGTGTTGGGCGTTTTGTTCAAGCAAATGCGGTGTTTTCCCGTAGAAGTATATTGGTGTGATGGGAATGTCATTAGTTTCAAAATAGCGGTCTTTCTTTACTTATTTCACCCCTTCATCAACCGATCCGATTTCTTCCGTACCAGCACCATCCTTAGATCGTGCATTGCCATCAACAACTGATCAGTGAACGCTTCAAGATCGTCGTCAGAGGCTTTGGTCTGGGCCCAGTGTGCTGTCAGTTTCAAGTGATCAACTGCACGCATTATGTCATCGATATCGCGCCCAGCCAGTTCTTTTTGGCGTGCAACAATCCAAGCCTCAATCGCTTTTATTTTCCACCTAATGGATTGAAACCACCGGCTTCTAGCCGGTCCGCTTCAGCGAATCTACTACTGATCTTCTC
>JBLHMX010000115.1:0-8921 GCA_047622625.1 Paracoccaceae bacterium
GCAAAGTCACAGCTTTGACAGCTGGTTTCAAACGGCCGATGCATTTGACAAACTACTGGCCTCGGGCCTGATAAATTGCGCTGTTTGTGGCAACGTTGAAATCAAAAAGGCCATCATGGCCCCACGTGTGCTGCCTGCTCGAAGCGCGGCAAGTAAACCGGTTAAGCCCTCACATGCAGGCGCTTTAAGCCAACCGGCATCCCCTGCCGAACAAGCGTTTGTCGAATTGCGGCGAAAAATCGAAGAAAAATCCGAAAATGTTGGCGACGATTTTGCCGCTGAAGCCCGCGCAATCCACGACGGCGATGCACCCGAACGCGCTATCATTGGCAAAGCCACGCCCGAAGCCGCAAAAAGCCTGATCGACGACGGCATACCCGTCGCGCCACTGCCGTGGTTTTCTCGCAAGTCAAATTAGGATGCTTCCATGACAATATTTATCACCGGCGCAAATCGCGGCATCGGCGCCGAACTTGTTCGTCAATACGCGGCCTTGGCTCAAGATATCATCGCCACCACACGCGGCCACATTCCGGATGATTTACGTGCGCTTGCGACTTGGCACGTTTTGGATGTGACCGATCAGGCTTCTTTTGACGTGCTTATGCCCGTTCTTGACGGCTTAGAAATCTCGTTGCTGATCTGCAACGCTGGGGTCTATCTGGACAAAAACGAAAATCTGACCAACGGATATCCCGCTCAACAATGGCACGACACTTTCGCAGCAAACGTGCTTGGCCCCTTCCTGTCAGTGCAAAACTTGTTGCCCAACCTAAAATCGCACGGGGCGGCAAAAATCGCCATCGTTGCCTCCAAAATGGGTTCCAACGCTCATGCAGACGGCGGTTCTTACACTTACCGTGCCTCGAAAGCAGCCGCTATCAATGTTGCCTCAAATCTTGCGACTGATCTTGGCCCGCAAGGTATTTGCGTCGGCGCTTATCATCCGGGATGGGTGAAAACGGATATGGGCAGCCAAAACGCCGATATCGACGCGCTGACTGCCGCTGCGGGATTGATCCAGCGCTTTAGCGCACTGTCGCTTGAAACCAATGGCTGTTTCCAATCGTTTGACGGTGAAATCCTGCCATTCTAACCCGCAACCCCGGCCAACCCTTGCCCTTAAGCACCCTCACGCTTATGAGACGCGCAAAGTATACGGCATTAAAGGTATGTTATGCCCCAATTGGTAATGAAATTTGGCGGCACGTCTGTTGCCGATCTGGCGCGGATCAAGAACGCAGCACAGAAAGTCAAACAAGAGGTCGAAAACGGCTTTGATGTGATCGTTATCGTGTCTGCAATGTCAGGCAAGACCAACGAACTTGTCGGCTGGGTCAACGAAACCTCGCCGATGTTTGACGCGCGTGAATATGATGCGATTGTATCGTCCGGTGAAAATGTCACGGCTGGATTGATGGCGCTTACCTTGCAGGAAATGGATGTGCCGGCGCGCAGCTGGCAAGGTTGGCAAGTGCCGCTAAAAACCACGTCTGCACATGGGGCCGCGCGGATCGAAGAAATCCCAACCGCAAATCTAAATGCCAAATTCAGCGAAGGCATGAAGGTGGCGGTGGTCGCGGGCTTTCAGGGCATCGCAGATGATGGCCGCATAACCACGCTTGGGCGCGGCGGTTCTGATACTTCAGCCGTTGCGTTTGCTGCTGCTTTTGGCGCGGTGCGTTGTGATATCTATACGGACGTAAACGGCATCTATACCACCGACCCGCGGATCACCGATAAAGCCCGCAAACTTGACAAAATATCGTTTGAGGAAATGCTTGAATTGGCATCGCTTGGGGCTAAAGTACTGCAAACCCGCTCGGTCGAGCTGGCCATGCGTTTCAAGGTGCGTTTGCGTGTGTTGTCCAGTTTTGAAGACTTAACCGATACCGCAGGCACGCTTGTTTGCCCCGAGGAGGAAATCATGGAAAGTTCAGTTGTTTCAGGTGTTGCCTATTCGCGCGATGAGGCGAAAATGACCCTTGTTTCGGTTGCTGACCGCCCCGGCATTGCAGCCGCGATATTCACGCCGTTGGCCAAGGCAGGCGTCAATGTCGATATGATCGTACAGAATATCTCGGAGGAAGGTCGCACTGACATGACCTTTTCTTGCCCGATTGATCAGGTCAAAAAAGCCGAAGCCGCGATGGAAGCAGCAAAAAATAAGGGTGACATTAACTTTCACGGCCTTATCGCTGACCAAAACGTGTGCAAAGTGTCAGTCGTCGGCATTGGCATGCGCAGCCATGCCGGTGTTGCCGCCCAAATGTTCGAAGCGCTGTCAGCCGAAGGCGTAAACATCAAGGTTATCACCACTTCGGAAATCAAAGTTTCCGTTCTGGTCGATCGCAAATATATGGAGTTGGCGGTACAGGCCCTGCATGATACTTTTGGGCTTGAGACAGCAGCCTAAACCAAAAGAATCGGGGCCAAATGCCCGAAACCTCAGGATCAAAATCACGCACTCTTCTAAAACGCCTGCGCGACACGTTGGCCGTTGAAGGCGAAGGGCAAGCGCGACTAGATAACATCACCCATCTGATTGCTGACAGTCTGACGGCCCAAGTGTGTTCAATCTATCTTTTGCGCGATCCTGAAACATTAGAACTTTGCGCGACAGAAGGGCTTAATCCGGAATCCGTACACCAAACCCGCCTGCGTATCGGCGAAGGCTTGGTTGGTCGCGTTGCCCGCAAAGCCAGCGCAATCAATACGCCGGACGCCACCAAAATGCGCGGTTTTCGCTATATGCCGGAAACTGGTGAAGAGATATATTCGTCATTCCTCGGCGTACCGATCCAGCGTTTGGGCGAAATGCTGGGCGTGTTGGTCGTACAAACCAAAGACGCACGGGAGTTTTCCGAAGATGAGGTCTATGGTCTTGAAGTCGTCGCAATGGTTATCGCAGAAATGGCCGAGCTTGGCGTATTTGTCGGCGAAGGGGCTGCATTATCTGCCCCTCACCAACAACCAGTCAGCTTTCAGGCGGGCGTTGCACAAGAAGGTTCAGCCGATGGCCATGTGCTGCTGCACGACCCACAGATCGTCATCGCCAATCCGGTGGCCGATGATCCCGATGTCGAAATGCAGCGCCTAACCGATGCCATGAACACACTGAAAGGCGATGTTGACGACATGTTGAACATGCAGCTTGGCGGCGTGAACGAAGAGCACCGCCAAGTGTTAGAGGCCTATCGCATGTTCGCCAATTCCAAAGGTTGGATGCGGCGAATGGAGGTCGATATTCGCTCAGGTCTTGCCGCAGAGGTTGCGGTTGAAAAAGAACAATCTGAAACCCGAGCGCGTATGGCGCGAGTGCCTGATCCTTATTTGCGCGAACGGCTGCACGATTTGGATGACCTGTCAAACAAATTGCTGCGACTGTTAACAGGACAGGGCCGTGCCAAAGGCGACGACATTCCAGAAGACGCCATCCTTGTCGCCCGCGTCATCGGGCCGGGTGAATTGCTGGAATATGGTAAGAAAATCAAAGGCATCGTGCTTGAAGAAGGCTCGGTCGGTTCGCACGCCACAATCGTTGCGCGGGCCTTGGCAATTCCGCTGGTCATCCATGCGGCGAAAGTCACGCGAGAAGCCTTGAATGGCGACCGGATATTGGTAGACGGTGATCAGGGCATCGTGCATTTACGACCCGAAGACAGCGTGGCCTCGGCCTTTCGTGACAAGATCGCGATGCAGGAAGTCGCACAAGAAAAATACCGTTCGATCCGCGATTTGCCAGCCGAAACCACTGACGGCATAAGAATTGGGTTGCACATGAACGCCGGTCTTATGGCGGATCTGCCAAGTTTGGACAGCTCTGGTGCCGAAGGCGTCGGCTTGTTTCGTACCGAACTGCAATTTCTGACCCGCAAAACTGTGCCACGCCGCGGTGATCTGGCGAAACTTTACTCCAGCATTCTTGAAGCGGCCCACGGCAAGCGCATCGTCTTTCGCACGCTTGATATTGGGTCAGACAAAGTGCTGCCCTATATGAAACGCGAAGATGAACCAAACCCCGCAATGGGCTGGCGAGCTATTCGGCTTGCGTTGGACAAATCTGGTGTAATGCGCATGCAATTGCAGGCCATTCTGCGGGCGGCAAATGGTCGGCCAATGTCAGTGATGTTCCCGTTTGTCGCGCAATTTGAAGAGTATATCCAAGCCCGTGATCGGTTCTTGAAGGAAATCGAGCGCGAAAAAGCCCTTGGGCATCCGGTTTCGGATGACATCGAAATCGGCGCTATGCTGGAAACCCCTTCACTGGCATTCGCGCCAGATCAGTTCTTTGAGATGGCCGATTTCATTTCTATTGGCGGCAACGATTTGAAGCAGTTTTTCTTTGCAGCCGACCGCGAAAACGAAAAAGTCCGGCGCCGGTACGATACGCTTAATGTCAGTTTTCTGACCTTCATCGAACAAATCGTCAAACGTTGCGACGATTTTGGCACCCCTGTCAGCTTTTGTGGTGAAGACGCGGGCCGCCCAATTGAAGCCCTGTGTTTTGCCGCGATGGGCCTGCGCACATTGTCCATGCGACCAGCCTCGATCGGCCCCGTCAAACATCTGCTGCGCCGTGTGGATTTAGGTGAAGCACGCATGGTGATCAATCAAGCCCGAACTTCTGGCGCCCAATCAGTACGCCCTGCGGTCAAGGATTGGTTGGCGACGTTCTGATATCAGCCGCCTGTTGCAATGCACGTTTAATCCCGCGCTAAATCCACGCGCACCATGCCAGAAACCCCGTCAAGCGCGCCTTCGACCAATGCAGTACCCAACAGGCGATCAGGATTGGTTGGCGGCGGGAAATCCAACCCACCCAAGCGCTGAAATCCAAACCTTTGGTAATAAGATGCGTCACCGATCAGAATAACGCGGGTCCAACCAGCCTTCTTGGCGCGATCAAGGGACTCCCAAATCAAAGATGCCCCCAACCCTTCGCCCTGATGCGTGGGATGCACAGCGATCGGTCCCAGCAACAACGCCGAATGTCCAGCCGCGCCAATCAGAACCGGCCAAAACCGGATTGCCCCTGCGACCCCTTCAAACTCGTCTCGCGCTACCAGAGATAAGTTCCCAACCTGTGCCACGCCATCGCGCAAACGGTACGAACTTAACGCCTGACGACCCGGCGCAAATGACAGATCGAAGAGGTATTCGACCTCAAACTCATCTTCTGGGGTTTCCGGGGTAAGGCGAAACATAGGCGAAAAGTTCCGGTTTTGCTTCGCCTTACAGCGAAACGGTTGATTGCACTGGAAATCGGCCTATCACGCGGCTAGTCAGGGTTCAAACACCGAAATGGAAACCCATATGTTCTATCGCCCAAAAGACGGCCACGGCCTGCCCCATAGCCCATTCAACGCCATCGTCACACCCCGCCCCATCGGCTGGATTTCGACGCGCGGAAAAGATGGCAACGACAATCTTGCCCCCTATTCGTTTTTCAACGGCATCGCCTACACACCGCCACAAGTCATGTTTGCCAGCACCGATGTCAAAGACAGCTTGAACAATATCCGTGAAACCGGCGTTTTCTGTGTCAACGTGGTGTCTGAGGCCCTAAAAGACCAGATGAACATCACCAGCGAAAACTACCCAGCCAGCGTCGATGAGTTTACCACCGCAGGGCTGGAAAAAGCCGCTTGCGAAACAATCGACTGCGCCCGCGTTGCCGCCTCACCCGCCACGCTGGAATGCAAAATGACCCAGATCGTCAAGACGGAAGGCGCAAACAACTACCTAGTTCTGGGCGAGGTTACGGGCGTACATATGCGCGACGAATGCGTGGTTGACGGGCGATTTGACGTCAGCACGTACCTGCCGCTATCCCGCCTTGGTTACCGCGATTACACCGTGGTGCGCGAGGTGTTTGAACTGATGCGACCTGATGATTGACCGCGCAAGGCGGCTTGTAACATCAAACCGATCAACCTAGCCTAAAGGTTGAAAGGCAGCTCATGGCGCATATCCGTAAGATTGAAGATTTCGACAGCCCGAACGTGGCTGAGCTGGCGCTGATTGCGGCCTGTAAGGCTGGGGAGTTTTGTTACTTGGGCGATGGTGAATTGCCGGAACAGGGTGACAAAAGCCGCGAAATCCGTGCCGATCTGCTGCGGTTTCTAATCCTCGGCGGCTGCCCGGATTGCGTGGTGTCCGAGGGCGTAGAGCTATTTGGCGCGTTAATCACCGGCACGCTTGACCTTAGTTTTCGACAGGCAAGTGGCCCGATTAATTTGTCAAGATGTCGGTTCGAACAAGACATAAGCCTCCTGCAAACGCGCTTCGATGCACTGTATCTCAATGGCAGCCACCTTAAGGCCATCAACGCTCAAGGCGTTGATGTTAAGGGCGACATCTTCCTGCGCGATGGGTTTCAGGCCAAGGGAGAAGTCAGGCTATCTAGCGCTGAAATCGGCGGACAGTTGAATTGTAGCAAAGGCAGTTTCACCAACCCTGATGGCCACGCCTTATTTGCGCAGGGTGTCAAAGTGAAAGGCGACATCTTCCTGCACGGTGGATTTCAGGCCAAGGGTGAGGTCAGCCTATCTAGCGCTGAAATCGGCGGACAGTTGAATTGCAGCAATGGCAGTTTCACCAACCCTGATGGCCACGCCTTATTTGCGCAGGGTGTCAAAGTGAAAGGCGACATCTTCCTGCGCGGTGGATTTCAGGCCAAGGGTGAGGTCAGCCTATCTAGCGCTGAAATCGGCGGACAGTTGAATTGCAGCAATGGCAGTTTCACCAACCCTGATGGCCTCGCTCTCAACGCGCAACAGATGTCAGTCTCAGATGAATTTTATTGGTACAATGTTGAAATCTCAGGCGGAACTGTAATTTTGGACAGTGCCCACGCGGGTAGTCTTGCAGATGACCTGTCAAGCTGGCCAGAAGGGGCGCGTGTTAGCCTTGATGGGTTCATCATATGACCGGATCACAGGCTCACCTATAGATGCAACCACAAGGCTTAAATGGTTATCTCGTGGCGACACATGGAACGGCAAATTCTATCCGCAACCCTATGTGCAGCTCGCCAAAGTTCTGCGTGAAATGGGCCATGAGCGGGATGCGCGGCAAGTTCTGTTTCGTCTGAATATCCTGCGCCGCCAGCATATTCGAACACGGGCAAACATCGAACCGGACGGCAGCGTTCGCGTTGGGTTTACCAGTTTGTGGGCGGATATCGTAAATGGATTTCGTTTCGGCTGGGATTATATCCAACGGTTTTCCATTGGGTATGGCTTGAAACCAATGCGCAGCTTGTATGTCTTGATGGTGCTATTTCTGACCGCGACCACCCTTGCGCATCTCACTTGGGATGAAGGCAGCTTCGCCCCAAATTCCGGCCCGATCATTGCATCTGGTACTTGGCAAGAAGTGGCCACCGTCACTGAGAAGGCCAACCCCGAGGCTTATGCAAATCCTGCCGCCTATTGGTCTGCGAAGGGCCGGCCCGGTCAAGATTGGGAAAGTTTCAACCGATACGCTTACGGGGCAGACGTGGTTATTCCGATCATTCAATTTGGCCAAACCGATGCTTGGGCACCCTCAACTGAACGCGGACCTTGGGGTTGGCATTTGTGGTGGGCGCGGTGGGTATTATCCGTCCTTGGCTGGCTGGTAACCGCCCTTGCCGCAGCGGCCGTAACCGGTATCATAAAACGCGATTGATGCAACGATCTTCTACACAACTTGTACATAGGTCATGCATCGCTGATTAACCCCCTTTTCCCACTCCTTGCGCTGCGTTAAGCAAGGGCGGAAATTATCAAAGGCAGGCACAATGGAAACCATGATCGGTGTAATCGGCGGCAGTGGTGTTTACGACATTGACGGGTTGGAAAACCCGGAATGGCGGCAGGTCGACACCCCTTGGGGCGCGCCTTCGGATGCTATTCTTTTTGGCGTGCTTGATGGCGTGAAAATGGCCTTTTTGCCGCGTCATGGGCGTGGCCATGTGCAATCGCCAAGCTCGATCAATTATCGTGCCAATATCGACGCGCTTAAACGCTCTGGCGTCACTGATGTGATCTCGGTTTCGGCCTGTGGATCGTTTCGCGATGAAATGGCACCGGGTGATTTTGTCGTTGTAGATCAATTCATTGACCGCACTTTTGCACGCGAAAAGTCGTTCTTTGGCGAAGGCTGCGTTGCTCATGTATCGGTCGCACACCCAACCTGCCCACGACTAGGCGACGCGTGTTTTCAGGCCGCCACGGCCCAGGGCATCACCGTTCACAACGGCGGCACATATCTGGCGATGGAAGGCCCGCAATTTTCAACATTGGCCGAGTCCAAAATGTACCGCGACAGTTGGGGCGCTGACGTCATCGGCATGACCAACATGCCCGAGGCGAAATTGGCCCGCGAGGCTGAACTTTGTTACGCCTCCGTCGCCATGATCACCGATTATGACAGCTGGCACCCCGATCACGGCGAAGTGGACGTGACCAAAATCATCGCCACGCTAATGGGCAACGCCGAAAAGGCCCGTGGTCTGGTTGCACGTCTGCCTAAGCTGTTGACATCAAACCGAGAAACCTGTGTGCACGGCTGTGACCGCGCGCTTGAGTTCGCCATTTTGACAGCCCCCGAGGCCCGCGATCCGGCCCTTGTTGCCAAGCTTGATGCCGTCGCCGGACGGATTTTGGCCCCATGACCATTGAGCTTTGGTTGGCCTTTGTTGCCGCCTCGTCGATTGTGTTTTTGGTGCCGGGACCGACCATTTTGGTCGTGCTTAGTTACGCCCTAAGCCAAGGCCGCCGTGTTGCCGTGGCCTCCGCCTTGGGGGTGGCAACCGGTGATTTGATCACGATGACCACGTCGCTAATCGGGCTTGGCGCGTTAGTCGCGACCTCGGCCAGTCTGTTTGGCGTCTTAAAGTGGATCGGCGCAGGTTATCTGATTTATCTTGGCAT
>JBLHMX010000116.1:0-8888 GCA_047622625.1 Paracoccaceae bacterium
TTGGAACCTTTGCCACGGGCGTAACAGTTATCACAACGCTCCAACCAGATGGCACGCCGCGTGGGTTTACTGCAAATTCGTTCAGTTCAGTTTCGCTGGACCCACCACTTTTGTTGGTGTGTCTCGGGAAATCAGCCTACAGCTGTGACAGCTTCACCGAAGCAAAGCACTTTGCTGTTAACGTGTTAAGCGAGGGCCAAAAGGATGTTTCCGGACTGTTTGCATCCCAGTCACCTGACAAATTCACGCAAGCCAGTTGGTCGCCGGGGGCGTATGATATGCCATTGCTCGAAGGTTCACTTTGCAGCTTTACCTGCGCGCAGCACCGTCTGGTTGATGCCGGAGATCATCTAATTCTGATCGGTCGGGTGTTAGATCACAAAACCGCAGACAAGCAGCCGTTGGGTTATTTCCGAGGTAACTATTTTACAATCGGTTTTGAGGATCAGTTGGTTAAGGCGGCAGGTGACACAGGCAATGTGGTCATCGGCGCCTTGGTGGCGCAAAGCCAGAAAATTCTTCTGCGACAACTTGCGGACGGAATGTTTGCCGTGCCAACCGCACCGACCAATGCAAACAGTCTTGAAGGTTTGACGGAAATGCTGAACAAATTCGGTTTGAAACCGCAACTTGATCATCTTTACGCCGTCTATCAAGACAGTGAAACTGGCCAGCACGTGATCCAATACCACGGCACCGTCAGCGGCAAAGCACCAGACGGAATGGCCTTTTTTGCTATTAACGACATTCCTTTGGATCATATCGCAAGCAAAGCCGAACGCAGTATGCTTGCAAGGTACCAATCCGAGCTTCGCCACGGCAGTTTCGGCATCTATCAGGGTGACGAGAACAAGGGCGTTGTGCACGAGATCAAACAGCAAAACCCCTCAGTATATTAAAAGGACAACCCGATGTTTCCAGAGCTCAGAAAAATAGTCACTTTCGACGAAGACATTCACCGCGAAGGCGAAAAAGCCGCCGAACCACCACTTCGGATGATCGGTGTCGCTGCAGTGGTCGCCAACCCCTGGGCGGGTCGCGGATATGTCGAAGATTTAGCGCCGGAAATCCGACGCATGGCACCGCCTTTGGGGAAAATGTTGACCGATCGTCTGATCGCACTTGCCGGTTCCGGCGATGCTATCGAAGCTTACGGAAAAGCATGTGTTGCCGGGACAGATTGCGAACTGGAACACGCGTCGGCGCTGATCCACACCCTGCAATTTGGGAACTATTACCGCGAAGCAGTCGGCGCCAAAAGCTACCTTGGCTTTACCAACACCCGTGGCCCGGCAAACACAGCAGTCAACGTGCCCTTGATGGACAAACACGACACGGGCCGCAGATCGCATTACTTAACGGTTCAATTCTCGATCTACGATGCCCCAGCAGCCGATGAGTTGGTTATCGCTTTGGGCGCGGCAACCGGCGGACGCCCGCATCACAGGATCGGCGATCGCTATTCCGATCTTGCCGCACTTGGTCGCGATGTCGAGAATCCGGCTGATGTCTGAGTGCGGGTTTAGATAGAACTTGATTGATAGGCGGGGGCGCAAAAGTGAACACAAACAGCCCTGCCTAACATTCGCGAAGCCATCTTTTTGGGCGACTTTGTGCGGCTAGTCCTGCATTTCAGAGGCCTCGACCTACCAGCAACTTTATCTTGCAAGTACGATCTTAACGTATGCATTGAGCGGGACGTGCTGTATTAGATTGAAGTCCGACTTGTTTTTGTCCGATCACCCGTACGAAAACGATCAGGACGTCGCAAATTACATCGAGGAATAATGACCGAAAGCGGTTCCATCACTCGCGCAATCGTAATCAGTTTGGTTGCGTTAGTGTTGTTCGACTTCATGGGACTGATTATTAAGCAATTGTCGTCGGAGTATTCCGCCGCTGAACTTTCTGCCTATCGCAATATTTTTGGTGTGATACCGGGCGTCATCGCGCTGTTGTCTTCGCGCGCCTGGCACAAGAATGGACGAAAGCTTCGTGTAAGGCAGCAGTTGCTCGTTTATCTGCGCGGCGTAATTGTGACATTGGCGCAATTTATGTTCTACCTTTCGCTTGGGCGACTTGCTTTTGCGACTGCGACAACGATTACATATTCTGGCGCGCTATTCACGACAGTATTCGCGGTTTTGATTTTGAAAGAACGCGTCGGTACGCTTCGCTGGGGTGCGGTAATGATTGGCTTTGTCGGCGTTTTGATGGTGATGGGACTGGGCGGGGAAAGCTTCACCTGGGACGCTCTGCTGCCTGTCGGCGCCGCGGTTCTTTATGCCATTACTGGTGTGACCGCGCGACTTGTGGACGATGATGTGCCAAGTGCTTTGGTTAACCTTTACTCCGCTATATTTGCAGTCATTGGGTCGGTTACGCTTGCTCTTTTTCTTGGTGGCTTTTCGCCAATTCACAGCTGGTCTGATTTGATCTGGATCGCGGCGATGGGTGGTTTTGGTGGCACTGCAGTCTTGTGCCTTGTGGTTTCCTATAGGATGACAGAACAGAGTAATCTGGCGCCGTTCAGCTATTTTGGCATTCCCTTCGCGTTCTTTTTTGGATGGTTGTTCTTTGGCGAAGCACCCATCCGGGATTTGTTGCCGGGCGCGATTTTAATTGCGGCGGGTGGGCTGATGGTCATTTGGCGGGAACGTCAACTTGGGCATAGTTCTTAAGTTTTAAATCGCGTTTTGGAAGTTGGAAGGGAGAGGGCTGGTCACGTCTACAGCCCAGAAATTGAAGCGCGGGCGCAATTCCAGCGCAAGTACGCGGCCCACGCGGCTTTGGCTCCTGTACCGTCGACGCATTTCACAAAGATTTCAGCGGTTGCGCGCCCAGACCCGGCAAATTTCCGTGGGTCACACCGTCTTTACAATGTTGAATAAACGCCCGAACAACGCTTGCGGTATCGGCGTCTGTGGACATCAATAGCCCAAGTTGCATGGGCTGAACATCGCCCGTAAGTGGGATAAACTTCAAGGGCTTGCCATCGGGAGCGCGATCATTAACCGGGCGTAAATTGGCAATCGAATAGCCAAATCCATTGGCGACAAGGCTGCGCATCACGGCCATGTCTTTGGTGCGCTCTGAAATCAACGGCCGTGAATTGATCCGTGTGAAGAAGGACAGAAAGTAATCCGAACTAAAAGGTAGATCCAGCAATACCATCGGGTGTATTTGCAATTCTTCAACAGACACAGACGTTAAATGCGCCAGAGGATGGTCTTCGCCAACAATGGCGTAGGGCCATAATTCAAGCAAAGATGTGAATTGAAGGTCCGCCGGAAGATCCAAATCATACGTCAGCGCGATATCGATTTCGGCACGCCTTAGGCCGCTAAAAACCTCGGCTTGGTTCAGCTCTAGCTGCTTAAACTGTACATCAGGATTTTCTGTTTCAAAACTGCGCCGCACGGTTGGTAGAACGACTTGGGCGAATGTGGCCAAGCACCCAACTGAAAGCGGGCCACGTACAGTCCCAGATATATCCCCTGCCAAATCCATAAGCGTGTGGGCTTCTTGCAAAATTCGTTTTGCTTGATCCATCATGCGCCGACCAGCAATTGTAAGAGACAAGCCTTGCGCACGTTGTCTAACAAAAAGCGGCAAGCCAAGTTCTTTTTCAAGTTGGTTGATCGCTGTTGAAATAGACGGCGACGAGATATTAACCCGAGCCGCCGCGACCGCAATGCTGCCTGCTTCACCAACGGCGACGAAATATTCAAGCTGCCTAAATGTATATCTTAGCATCCCGTCCTCAGGTTTCTGCGGTCAATTTGACCCCAGTCCTAACTCAAGATGGCAGCAATGCGCTATGTTTTTTACGCAATTGGGTGAAATGCCTATGTGATGGATATGTGGTTTTCAGAACACCACGTTATTGCGGGAATGTGGCATCCTGACGGGCCAACCAACTTTGGAAATCGCGAATAGTGCCTTCATAATCATCCCCGGCAAGCGGTCCTGACTGCGCATGGTCTGACCCTAGAGCCGTTTGCATCCATTCCAATTTCTCGCGATCTTCGCGGTTCACGTCTTCCCACAGCGCGATCCTTTGTCGGATGGTTTCGTCATCAAGATCGCTGCCGAAAACAGACATTGTCCATTTAACGGTGATTTGGTTTTCGGCCACAGGGAAGATATACAATGACACAAGCATGCTTGCAGCTTGGCTGGCCACTTGTGTTGGAAACCGAGCGAACAAGGTCGATCTATTGCGTTCAGTGTCGGTAAGACCAGATGCGCCGCTGCCCCGTGGCAGGATGTTGTCAGGATAGTTCGCGTTATAAGACGTAAATCCATCGCCTGAAGCCGCTTTTTTCGCAAGGCCTGTCGGCGTATACCCGTGTAAGGTTTGCGGATGAACGACCGACAGGTGGTAACCTTCCATGAAGTTTTCGACCAAGCATTTCCAGTTGGTTTTCCAGGTTTCTTCGGCCACATGCACCAGACGGAACTTTTCGGTCTCGTAGGGGGCAAGAAGCGTATCAAGTGTGTCGTCGCCCGCACCAAACGGCGGGGGATCAGCGGAAATGCTGGAATAGATAAACCCATTCCAAAGCCGCACATTGTGGCCGTGCAGTCGGCAGTTTTCGGCTTGAAACCCGGCGTTTTCCATCCGAGCTGCACGCAATAACGCACCGTCTCGCCCGTACATCCAGGCGTGATAACTACAGATGAACCGTTTCACATTACCCCGACCTTCGGCCAGCGGCATTCCGCGATGTCGGCATACATTTGCAAGGACGCGAATTTCTTTGTCGTCGCCACGAACCACGATCAATGGCTCATTCAGCAATTGAACCGTGAAATAGTCTCCGGGTTCGGGAATTTCATCTGTCCGGCCAAGACAGTGCCATCCTTGTTTTAAGACGGTCGCCTTTTCCCAATTGAATTGCTCGGGGCTGGTATAAAACGAACCCGGCATTCCCATTGGTCGGTCACGTGGCAACTTGGCCATTTCCTGCAACTTAATACGTAAGTCGTGCATCCCAGTCTCCATAGACATGTGGTTATTCGTCGCCAGGCACCCCGTAAGATGGTGCTTCACGCGGATCGATTGCGCGCTGGATATAGGCATCTAACTGCGGTTTGTAGACGTCCCAAGCCGCAGCAATATTTTCAATCGGGCAGTCTTCGGCCCAATCACAACGCAGGTCGGCGACCGGCCAACTTACCTTATCAACCAGCTTAAGACCTGCGGAATGCACCGGGCCTGCCTCGCCACCTGCGGCTAAACCAGCGCGCATCGCAGCAATCATTCGATCACCCAGATGACCAGTTGCGGCCAGAAACCCGTCAACAATTGCTTGTGGGACACCTTCATTTGCCAACATGTTGCCACCTGACGCAACATTTTCGGCCTGCGCTTGTGTCCAAAGTCCCAGCGAATTTGGCCCCGAGTGAATGGCCGTTTCGCCGTTGCGATCCACCGCTAATAACTGCCTGTATTCGGTGAACTGCGCTTCGGCAATCACGCGGGAAACAGCGTCGCTAGCCCCCAGCCCTGACGCCATTTGATCCAGCGTTTTAGGGCCAAGTGTCGGATCGGTTACGTTTTGCGAAGCCACAGCCCCGACGCCGGCGCGCGCATAGGAACATCGCGCGGCAACAGCCGGCGAAGATGATGAGATCGCGACACCGAACATTCCGGTTTCAGCACATCGGGCAACAAGAGAAAAAGTCATACGGTCACTCGGGGATCACGGCTGTGCCGTCGATTTCGACCAACCATTCAGGCCGTGCCAGCGCCTGTACAACCAAACCAGTCGAAACTGGGTGAACGCCTTTGATATATTCGCCCATTGTGCGGTAAACCGCCTCGCGGTGACGCACGTCTGTAATGTAAACGACTACCTTGACCAAATGTTCCATCTTGCCGCCTGCTTCTTCGATCAGCTGCTTGATGTTTTGCATCACTTTATGGGTTTGCTCGACTGGATCGTGGCTGGCAATGTTCACGGCGTCATCCAAGTTTTGCGGGCATTGTCCCCGCAACCAAACGGTCTTGCCGCCTTGGGTCACAACCGCTTGACACAGATCGTTGTCGATTTTCTGTTCGGGATAAGTGTCGGCCGTATTAAATTTGCGAATGCGTGTGTGCGTTGTCATCTGGATATTTCCTATTATCGGTCAGTCTTTGTGAGCTGGGCGTTTATCCTGCGCGGCCCCGTTCGATCGTTGCCATCAGATATTGTGCGAAATCATAGTTCGGGCGTTCCAAATGGCTTAGATGGCCAGGAACAGCGCGTTCCGAACAAAGGCCTTTATAAACCTTTTCAGTGCAGCCACGATCTTCGACATTCACGTCGTCCAAAAGCGATTTCAGATCCTTGAAGTTTTGTTGGGCATCTGGATCGTCGGCATAATCATCCGACATGCCACCGCCAAAACTAATATGCACTTGTCCCGGGCCTTTGGGATGCAGCGACAAATACCAGAAATAACCGGGCGTCAGTGTGATTAGTAAGCTTGGGTAAATCGCCAGCAGAAAGGTCGTGCGGCGTTCTTCCCCGACCAACCTATCATTGCTTGGATGCGCCATAGCGATACGCAATTGTTCGTCTTTCAGGATGGTGTGGTAGTTGAAAGTCGGTAAACCCGGTGGGCACACCATATCTTCAAGCCGAGACAAGCCACCAATCGTGCCAGCATGACAAACCGGCAAGTGATAACTTTCCATAAAATTTTCGGCCAGTACCTTCCAATTCGTATCCCAAACATGTTCTTCATGGAACATTTCGGTGTAATTGGTCATATCGTAGCCCGCGACCATTTCTTCGATTTGCGCAAGCTGAGAAGCAACCGTTGGTGCATCTTCTTTCAACGTCACAAACACCCATCCAAGCCAGGTTTCGCAGCGGATTTTGGGCAGTTGATACTGATCTTTGCAGAATCCTTCGTTCAGGGTCATTGCTGGCGCGCCGCGCAGTCGGCCATCAAGATTATAGGTCCACGCGTGGTACGGGCAAACAATTGAACGCGCATTTCCGCGGCCCTGCAGCAATGTCGACATGCGGTGAAGGCAAACATTTGACAGGGCGCGTAAGTCTCCGTCGCGGTCGCGGATCACCAAGATCGGTTGGCCAGCAAGTTCACAGGTTATGTAATCGCCAGCATTAGCCAAGGCATCAGCGCGACCAACGCAATACCAGTCTTTTGAAAAGATATGCGCCAGTTCTTCGTCTACAAATTCTTGCGTTGTGTACACAGAAGGCGGCATTGCATGGGCACGTTCAAACGGTCGCGCAGCGCTTTGGCGAAGTTCTTCAACCGGGTCGATGTGATCTTTGGCCATTAGGTTGGCGTCCTCTCAGGAATTTTCAGCGGCGTGGTCAGCAACGCTTTTATACATCTTATATTTGTTTTGTATGGCAATTTGATCCGCCACATGTTTCGCATCATGCCAAACCCCCCAAATAAAGGTCGAACCGCGCCGCGATTGCCAGGGCAAACCAAGGAAATAGACGCCCGGTTCAGACGACACACCGCGCTGGTGGCTTGGGCTGCCATCTTCTTCAAAGGCGTCAACTTCAAGCCAACAAAAATCCTGCGAATACCCGGTCGCCCAAATGATCGAGGTGACGCCCGCCTTGGCTAAATCTAAAGTGCTTACAGGATTGGTCAAGCAGTCTGGATCGGGGCTGAAGTCTCTGGCTGTAGGTTCTTCAGGTAAATCCAATCCGTTACGCTCAACATAAGCGTCGGCCTGATCTAACATCGACAGATAATTGGCGTCACCACCGGCAATATTGTCGGCCAAATCGGCAGCAAAATCCATGCGTCCTTCTGTGAATGATTGCGCACGCCCAACAAGCGTTATGCCCTCATGCGCGAGGTTTCGAAAGTCGATCGTGTGACCGCCATTTGCCCCACTGACCGAGATCGTCACATGCTCGGCTCCGGGCTCCAGCGCGGCAACGTCCCACAGCCGCAAAACGCCCAACCACCATCCATAATCGCGCCCACGGTAGGCACGCGGCGGACGGTCATGTGGCCCAACCGAAAGAAAAACCTGCTTTCCGCTCCGCAACAATTCTTGCGCGATTTGCACGCCAGAAGACCCTGCCCCAACCACAAGAACCGCACCTTCGGGCATTTGATCTGGGTTGCGGTAATTAAACGAATGTATCTGCGAAATACCCGCGTTATCTGGCACTAAAGCCGGAATAACCGGGGTTTGGAATGCCCCGGTTGCCGAGACAATGTTGTTCGCTTCAATAACGCCGTCTGATGTTTCAACACGAAATCCGGAACGCCCCTCAAGGCGCGTTGCTTTGGTAACTTGGACTCCGCAACGTATCGGGGCACCGATCAAGGCGGCATAGTCGACGAAATATTCCGCGACCTGATCTTTAGGAACAAACTCATCAGGGTCCTTCCCTTCAAATGCAAGACTTGGAAATCTGTCGTGCCACGCTGGGCCATTTGCAACCAGCGAGTCCCAGCGCCCAGTGCGCCAACGTTCGGCAATACGGCCCTTTTCAAGGATCAGATGCGAAATTCCATTGTTTTTCAAATGCTCGCTTGCCGCCACGCCAGCCTGCCCGGCACCAACAACAAGTGTGTCTATCTTTTCAACTGACATTCAACAGCCCTTTGTTTTGGAGTTGCAAGCTACCGCATCTTTAATGAGTACACTTAAGCAAGCTTGCTGACCTAGGGAAATACGATCTTGTTAACCAATGATTGTGCTTAGCCTAAGCGCCAGAGCATGATCGCAATCTGTCAGGATCGCACCTGCAAGGAATTCAGTCATCAGCCGCAGAGTTAACCGCAAAAGTTGGTGACGGAGTTTGTCAGGCGGCGTTTTTGTTTTGGGTTTCGATTATATCTATCCCGTCTTTGAATGTGATTCCTTGGATGACTTTTGGCAATTGATT
>JBLHMX010000117.1:0-8804 GCA_047622625.1 Paracoccaceae bacterium
TGAAAGCGAAGTTGGTCAAGGGGCGACATTCGAGATTTTTCTGCCCGCATTAGAACCGGTTGCAGACGCGGTAAACGCGCCGGTCGAGATTGAAGAGGTAAAAACCGTACGACCAAAAACCCCAATCCGGGAAGAAGGTGTAATATTACTGGTCGAAGACGAAGCCCCAGTTCGCGCCTTTGCGGCACGTGCCTTAAGCATGCGGGGTTATACGGTTCTTGAAGCGGGTGACGCTGACGAGGCACTTGCCTTACTTGAAGATGTGGATCTTAACGTTGATTTATTTGTGACTGATGTGGTCATGCCAGGCAAAGACGGCCCCACATGGGTGCGGGAAGCCTTGAAAACCCGACCACAGGTGAAAGTTGTGTTTGTATCCGGTTACGCCGAAGAATCATTTGCAGACCAACAGGCGGATATTGTGAACTCAGTGTTCTTGCCAAAGCCGTTCTCGTTGACAGATTTGACCGAAAAAGTGCGCCTTCAATTGGCAGCTTAAGACGTAATGTCATCGTAAGTCGCAAAATCGAATGCATGTTTTTCTTCCAAGCGCCGCTGATTTTTCGGCGAAATATCCAGCGGCATATCCGGCGAGACATTGCAATGCGAAAATTCCAGTTTTCGCGAAAACCGATTGCTTAGGAAGGTTCGAATATGATCCATATCCTCATACCGAAACAAATGAGTGATGCCGGTTTCGCCTTGCTTTCTGGACAATTGTTGGGCTTGCGAGCCCAGTGTTGCATAAGCAGGCCGCGCACCTTCGCCTAGATAGGCGTCGATAAACTCGTCAAAACTGATGCTATGCGTGCTGTTTGCGTGCCCGATCAATTCGTCGCGCCCACGATAACGATACCAACTTCCCAACCACGAAACCGGTTCGCGCATGACGGCGAAAGTCTCGATGCTTTTGACACCTTCGATTTCAAGCCACGGCCGCATGAATCGATTAAAACGTTTGTGGGTCATGTGCTTGAATTTTGGCGGGCGAATGAATGAGACTGAAGAATAGGGTTCCAAAGCGGCCTCAATTGCGGTCGATCCGGTTTTAGGAACGGCAAGGAAAGCCAAGTTTTCTTTCCAGAAAATCATCATGTTAAAGATCATCCTTAATGTAGTTGGCTTAAAATTCCTCGTCTAAACACCTTTTTAACCATATTCATCAAAAGTGAAACAGCGAAGATTTATGTTGTAATGTTCTTGTTTTAGTCTCATACCAATGAGAACAAGAGGCGAACATGAGCAGTGATTGCCGCGATAACCGGGATATGAAATAAGAGGTGAATAATATGGCATCCGCCCTTCTGGATTTTAGTGAAAGACGCAGCATGGACAAGCAAAAGGCGCTAGAATCAGCGCTTTCCCAAATCGAACGCAACTTTGGCAAAGGTTCGATTATGAAACTCGGCAAGGATGGGGCGGTTCAAGATATTGAAGCCACATCAACCGGATCAATTGGTCTTGATATTGCCCTTGGCATTGGCGGGCTTCCAAAAGGCCGCGTTGTTGAAATTTATGGCCCGGAAAGTTCGGGTAAAACCACGCTGACCCTGCACGCAATTGCTGAAGAACAGAAAAAGGGCGGTATCTGTGCCTTTGTTGATGCAGAACACGCGCTGGACCCGCAATATGCCCGCAAGCTTGGCGTTGATCTGGATGAATTGCTGATTTCTCAACCTGATACTGGCGAACAGGCGCTTGAAATTACCGACACATTGGTGCGCTCTGGCGCGGTTTCAATGGTGGTGATTGACAGTGTCGCTGCTCTGACGCCAAAGGCCGAGCTGGAAGGCGACATGGGCGATCACCAAGTTGGCGCGCAAGCCCGTTTGATGAGCCAGGCCATGCGCAAGCTGACAGGTTCGATTTCTAAAACCAAATGCACCGTGGTGTTTATCAACCAAATCCGCATGAAAATTGGCGTGATGTTTGGCAGCCCCGAAACTACATCTGGTGGTAACGCGCTTAAGTTTTACGCCAGCGTTCGCCTAGATATCCGCCGCATTGGCGCGATCAAAGACCGCGATGAAATTGTTGGTAATGCGACACGGGTTAAAGTTGTTAAGAACAAAGTGGCGCCACCGTTCAAGCAGGTAGAATTTGACATCATGTACGGCGAAGGCATTTCCAAACGTGGCGAACTGATTGATTTGGGTGTGAAAGCTGGGATCGTCGAAAAATCGGGTTCATGGTTCAGCTGCGGTGACCAACGTATCGGGCAAGGGCGTGAAAATGCCAAGAATTTCCTGAAAGAAAACCCTCAGATGGCATGGGATATTGAAGATAAGATCCGTGCTGCCCACGGGCTTGATTTTGATATGCCAAAGGTCGAAGCGGCGGCAGCCGCTAAGGACGACGACGAAGTTCTTGAGGCATAAGCTGCCCACATGAATGCAATTGGGGCTGGCTTTGGCTGGCCCTTTTTGGTTTATTTCGCCTGACCCACACGGAATTTACGCGAACGGCCAACGCATGCACAAAAATCCAAGTTTTCCGTCAATGGCAGATCTGCAGGCAGCTGTGCCAGATATTTTGGCCGCGCCAAAAGACGCCGCATTGGTTCAAATGCTGTGTTTTCGGCACGATTACGGCCAGCGGGATTTTGTTAACCAGATTGAACTGACGCCAGAGAGCGGCATCTTGGGCGAACGCTGGGGCAAAGCACCTTGGTTGAAACTGGAAGATGGAACGCCTGATCCACGTATTCAGGTTAGTATTTTGGGCCGCCGCGTGCTGGATCTGGTCTGGCCAAACCAAGCGAACACACCGCATCCCGGCGATACTTTCATTGCTGATATGGATTTTTCCGAGGCCAACATGCCAGTCGGCACTGAACTTTGCGTTGGGAACGTGCTGCTTAGGGTGTCCAGCAAGTTCAATGACGCCTGCGTGAAATGGCGCACAAGGTACGGGGATGATGCCAAAGATTGGATCGTGCGGCCAGATAACATCAAGCATCGGTTGCGTGGTGTGTTGTGCGAGATTGTGCAAGGCGGGACGATCAAGTTGAACGACCAGCTGCGCAAACAATAGGGTTTGCGGCTTTTGTTCTGTGGACACCTGTAAGGGCGGTCGCTAAACCTTGCACCCAACGCAGATTTTCCGGAATACAGACATGTCCAGCCTAAACGATATTCGATCGACCTTTCTGAACTATTTTGAGGGCAACGATCACGCGGTTGTCGACAGCTCGCCTTTGGTGCCGCGCAATGATCCAACATTAATGTTTGTTAATTCCGGGATGGTGCAGTTCAAGAACGTTTTTACTGGGCTTGAAAAACGCGACTATCAACGCGCTACCACCAGCCAAAAATGCGTGCGCGCAGGGGGCAAGCATAACGATCTTGATAATGTCGGCTATACTGCTCGGCACCACACGTTTTTTGAAATGCTGGGCAATTTTTCCTTTGGTGACTATTTTAAGGAACAGGCCATTCCTTATGCGTGGGATTTGATCACCAAGGAATTTGGCATCGACAAGGATCGCTTGTTGGTCACGGTCTATCATACCGATGACGAGGCGGCGAATATCTGGAAAAAGTACGCAGGGTTGCCCGACGATCGGATCATTCGCATTCCTACCGACGACAATTTCTGGCGTATGGGCCCAACTGGCCCTTGCGGGCCCTGCACCGAGATATTTTACGATCACGGCGATCACATTTGGGGCGGCCCACCTGGCAGTGCTCAAGAAGACGGCGACAGGTTTATTGAAATCTGGAACCTGGTTTTCATGCAAAACGAACAGTTTGCCAACGGTGATCTGACGCCTCTGGATATGCAATCCATCGACACGGGTATGGGGCTGGAACGCCTTGGTGCTTTGTTGCAAGGCAAGCACGACAATTACGACACAGATTTGATGCGGGATTTGATCGAAGCATCGGCACATGCCACATCAAGTGATCCCGATGGCCCCGGAAAAATGCATCACCGTGTCATTGCGGATCATTTGCGATCGACATCGTTCCTGATTGCCGAGGGGGTTCTGCCCAGCAATGAAGGGCGCGGATATGTGTTGCGCCGGATCATGCGGCGCGCAATGCGGCATGCGCATTTGTTAGGCGCAAAAGATCCGGTGATGCACAAGTTGGTTCCGGCCTTGGTGGCCCAGATGGGGCAGGCGTTCCCTGAACTTGGGCGTGGTCAGGCTATGATCCAGGAAACTTTGCTGGCCGAAGAAACCCGTTTCAAAACCACCCTTGATCGTGGCTTGAAACTGCTAGATGCCGAACTTATCGATTTGGCAGAAGATGGCGAATTGTCGGGCGAAACTGCGTTTCGTTTGTACGATACGTTCGGTTTCCCGCTAGATTTGACACAGGATGCGCTGCGCGAAAAAGGCCGCAGCGTTGATGTTGCTGGATTTGACAGCGCAATGGCCGCACAAAAAGACAAAGCCCGCGCAGCATGGCGTGGCACAGGCGAGGCCACAGAAGAAACGGTTTGGTTTGATGTCGCTGAACAAAACGGCGTGACCGAATTTCTGGGTTATGAAACTGAAGCAGCCGAGGGCCAAATCGTGGCGCTGGTGCAGGGCGGCAAGATCGTTGAAAACGCAAGCGTGGGCAGCAAAGTACAGATTGCCCTAAACCAAACGCCCTTTTACGGCGAAAGTGGCGGCCAAGTTGGCGACCACGGCACGCTGCGCGTGGACGGCGGCGTTGTGCGCGTTACCGACGTTAAAAAACATGCCGGTATATATGTGCATATTGGCGATGTGGTCGACGGTAAGATCGCAAACGGCCAAGCTGCCGAACTGGTTGTGGATCACACAAGACGGACCAATATTCGCGCCAATCATTCGGCCACGCACTTGTTACACGAGGCCCTGCGCGAAACATTGGGCAGCCATGTGGCGCAACGCGGCTCGCTTAATGACAGCGATCGATTGCGGTTTGATTTTTCCCATAACAAGAGCATGTCGGCGGATGAATTGACAAAGGTTGAAGCGGACGTAAATGTCTTTATCCGTCAGAATACGCCTGTTGAAACCCGGATTATGACACCCGACAATGCCCGCGAATTAGGTGCCCAGGCCCTGTTTGGTGAAAAATATGGCGACGAAGTGCGAGTGGTTTCTATGGGCCGCGAGGCGGGCTCGAACCGTGGCGGCAATCGCGATACTTATTCGATTGAACTTTGTGGTGGCACCCATGTTTCGCGCACTGGAGATATTGGATTTTTTAGACTGATTTCAGAAAGCGCCAGTGCCAGCGGTGTTCGCCGCATCGAGGCCCTGACCGGCGCCAGCGCGCTTGCATGGGTGGCGGATGAACATCTGTGCCTGACATCTGCGGCGGCGGCCCTGAAAGCACCGCCAATTGAACTTGCGACCCGTATCAAGTCGCTTGTTGATGAACGCAAATCTTTGCAAAACGAATTGGCTGATCTGCGTCGTCAATTGGCGATGGCGGGCGGTGGAAAATCCGCAGCCCCCGAGGCTGAGACAGTCAACGACATACCGTTTCTTGCGCAGGTGCTGACAGGTGTTTCCGGCAAAGACCTGCGCGGAATTATAGACGAACATAAGACCCAGCTTGGCTCAGGCGTCGTGCTTTTGATTGCCGATACAGGTGACAAAGCAGCGGTCGCAGCTGGTGTTACCGATGATTTGGTGGCCCGGATATCTGCGGTTGATGTAGTTAAGGCCGCTGCCGAAGCCTTGGGTGGTAAAGGCGGCGGTGGTCGCCCTGATATGGCGCAGGCCGGAGGCCCGTCAGCCGAAAATTCAAAGGCAGCAATTGATGCCGCAAAACAAGTTTTGGAGAATTAGATGGCCGTATACGCAATGGTGCATATCGATGTGAGTGATGCTGATGAATATGCGAAATATGCAGCTTTAGCAGGGCCAGCAGTTGCCAAATACGGCGGCGAGTTCTTGGCGCGGGGTGGCGACTGTGTTCACATGGAAGGCACGGGGCGCAGCCGCAACGTAATCATCCGCTTCACAGATATGGCCACGGCCAAAGCGTTTTATAATGGTCCGGAATATCAAGAAGCATTGTCGTACGGTTTGCCTGCAGCAGATCGTGAATACACGTTTGTCCAAGGGGTTTAGTGGGTTACGGTTTTTGACATCAATTGAATAACCGCGATCCCTGCAATAATCAGCCCCATTCCAGCGATGGCCCAACCGTCGATGGATTGCTTGAAAAACACCACACCTATCGCGGTGATCAAGACAATTCCAAGCCCGGACCACAGCGCGTAAACCACGCCAACCGGCATGTATTTCAGGGTTAGCGTTAGGAAATACATCGAACAAGCAAAGCCAAGCGCCACGAACACCGAAGGCCAAAATTTGGTGAACTGGTGTGATGCTTGTAGGTTGGCAGTGCCAAAGGTTTCAAACACAACTGCGATAATCAAATAGTAATAATGTTTTGGCACTATGCGCCCTCCTAGAAATAACGACGGTTGCAGCAAGCATCGTGATGCCGTCTGCTTTGGGCTGGTGATAGCATCAACATCCTCGGGCGTGCTGTGCCTTAAACGCCGTTCTGCCCTTCAATCAGGCTTAACGCAAGAAAGTTTCGAAATTCGCTAGGTGTGTGGTTGGTGATGCCTCGAAATGCCAAGCTCGGGGCTGCAATTGTGCGTAAACATCCGGCGCGTCATAGATCCACACGCCGGACTTGCAATAACTTTACGGTTGTTTACCCAGCTAACGCGATGCCAAGATTGCGATCAATCGCGTCAAGGAAACCTTCGGTCGTTAGCCATTGCTGATCGGGGCCAACCAATAGCGCCAGATCTTTGGTCATCTCGCCGTTTTCAACTGTATCAACAACTACGGTCTCCAGCGTTTCAACGAACTTCGCCAGTTCCGCATTGTCGTCCAACTTGGCACGGTGCTTCAATCCACCGGTCCAGGCATAAATAGACGCGATCGAATTGGTTGACGTGGCTTCGCCTTTTTGATGCTGGCGATAGTGACGCGTCACTGTGCCGTGCGCAGCTTCGGCCTCAACAACGTCGCCGTCAGGGGTCATCAGGATTGATGTCATCAAACCAAGCGAGCCAAAGCCTTGCGCGACCGTATCAGACTGCACATCGCCGTCGTAGTTCTTGCACGCCCAAACATACCCGCCGGACCACTTCATCGCAGCGGCAACCATGTCGTCGATCAGGCGATGTTCATACGTAATACCGGCGGCTTTGAATTTCTCTTCAAAATCAGCTTCATACACTTCTTGGAAAATGTCTTTGAAACGGCCGTCATAGGCTTTCAGGATGGTGTTTTTGGTCGACAGATAAACGGGCCAGCCAAGGTTAAGGCCGTAATTCAAAGACGCATTGGCAAAATCATAGATAGACTTATCCAGATTATACATCGCCATTGTCACGCCTGAACCCGGGGCATCAAACACCTCGCGTTCAATAATTTTGCCGTCTTCGCCAGTGAATTTTATTGTCAATTTGCCGGGGCCAGGGAACAGAAAATCTGTGGCGCGGTATTGATCACCGTAAGCATGGCGGCCAACCACAATTGGCTGGGTCCAACCGGGCACAAGACGCGGCACGTTTTTGCAAATGATCGGTGCGCGGAAAATCACACCGCCTAGAATGTTGCGGATTGTGCCGTTGGGGCTGCGGTACATGCGTTTTAGGCCAAATTCTTCGACCCGATCTTCATCTGGTGTGATCGTCGCGCATTTAATGCCAACGCCGACTTCAGCAATTTTATTGGCAGCATCCACAGTGATTTGATCATCGGTGCGGTCACGCTCTTCAATGCCCAGATCATAGTACAACAGATCGATATCCAGATAGGGCAGGATCAGTTTTTGCTTGATGATGTCCCAGATGATGCGGGTCATTTCATCACCGTCCAGTTCAACAACCGGGTTTTTGACTTTGATTTTGCTCATAGCGTGGGCCTTTTCTGAATTCGGTTCTGTTCGGGTGTGTCTAGCTGATAACTTTGTAAGATGAAAGATGGTATGCGATTGTATACAGATTTAGTATCCCGCGAATGCTAGCCCGACGCCGTAAGCCACAACCGCGCAAGTGCCCCCGACTAACACGGTTTCAAACACGCAGCGCCAGACATTCACTGTGGTCACGTACCAACGCAGCAAACCAAGGGTGACGAGGGCGGCAAATGTTGCGAATATCGAATAGATGAAAGTCGCCGGTTCAGCCGCCAAAAAGAAATAGGGCGACAGCGGAACAGCACCGAACACCACGAAAGACAGAAACATGAACAAGCCTTTGATGGCAGGGCTTTCAGCAGTGGTGTCGGCCATGCCCAGTTCATAAACCATCATAAAGTCGGCCATCAGCTCGGGTGTGCGCTCCAACACATCAGTCATGGCTTTGGCGTCGTCATCGCTCATATTGTGGCTTTTTAGAATCTCGATAACCTCTGAACGTTCATTTTCAGGATTATGCGCGATCTCGTGTAATTCTTTGTTGCGATGGGTCACGTAGAGATCGCGTTCTGAACGCGAGGACAAAAACTCGCCCAAGCCCATTGAGGTGCCGTCGGCCAAGATATTGGCAATACCAAACAACAAGACGGCGATCGAACCTATTTCGGCAACGCCGTCCACACCAAAACCGGCAAATCCGGCAACCACAGCAAACATCGTGACAATCCCGTCATTCCCGCCATAAACGATTTGCTTCAGGTAATCCTGCAGCTGGCCTATTTGGTGGGCTTCTTTGCGATGTTGGGCCAGATCAAGGGTTTCAAAACGTAAAGGGCGCCCATTTGGTAACAGGCGCCCTTAGAAAATTCAAACGACGCATTGTCGCTTTTGCAAAAAAAATCAGTCCAGATCGAACCGATCAAGGTT
>JBLHMX010000118.1:0-8700 GCA_047622625.1 Paracoccaceae bacterium
CACAATAGCAAAGCTGCTAAGCTGATTGACTTTCACTATCCACAATTGAAAGCGGATGCTTCAAATTTGGCAACATTTCTTTAGGACAAATCTGCAAGAACTTGTGCTTTTCTTCGCTCCAGTTTAGCAAAATTTGATTGGCTTTAGGCGACCGCGTTTCCTTAACATGTTCGACAATCAAATCCTTTAATTGCGCTTCCCAGTGATCCGAAGTTACGGCGCAACTTACCAGTGACTCCATGTTAATCTGATCCAAAGCACCGCCATCTGAATCGTAAATATAAGCCATACCGCCGCTCATTCCTGCGCCGAAATTGCTACCAGTGCTTCCAAGAATTACTGCGACCCCGCCCGTCATGTATTCACAACCGTTTGAACCACATCCTTCGACAACAACCGATGCGCCGGAATTCCGAACGGCGAACCTTTCGCCAGCGCGCCCGTTTGCAAACAGCTTACCGTCAGTTGCACCATACAGAACCGTATTGCCGACGATGGTATTTTCCGCAGCGATCAGCGGTGAAACCAAAGGCGGTCGCACCACAATCATCGCGCCGGAAAGCCCTTTGCCAACATAGTCATTAGCGTCGCCCGATACTTCAAGTTTTAGGCCAGGTGCTGCAAACGCACCCAAGGATTGCCCGGCTGAACCTGATAATTTGATGGTTAAATGGTCGGCTTGTAAATTATTGCGCATTCCAAAGCGTTTGACGATATGACTGGAAACCCTGGCCCCGATTGTACGGTGCGTATTCTGAACCGAATAGGACAGCTGCATTTTCTCACCATCCTTAAAGAACGGTTCAGCGTCTTTCAGAATTTCAGCGTCCAAAGTATCTGGAACGTCCTGACGCGGCTTTCCAAGATCATAACGGATCAAGTGATCGCCATCGACCGTGATTAACATTGGGTTAAGATCAAGATCATCCAGATGCGCCGAGCCCCGCGAAACCTGGCTTAACAGATCCGCTCGACCGATAACTTCGTCAATCGAACGCGCACCAATGCTGGCTAGAATTTCCCTGACCTCCTGAGCATAAAAAGTGATTAGGTTAACCACTTTATCCGCAGTTCCGGTGAACTTTTCGCGCAAGCGCTCATCTTGAACACAAACGCCGACGGGGCAGGTATTGCTTTGACATTGCCGTACCATGATGCAGCCCATGGAAATCAGCGCCGCGGTGCCAATTCCGTATTCTTCGGCCCCCATCATTGCCGCCATGACGATGTCTCGACCCGTGCGCAAACCACCATCGGTTCGCAAAGTAACCCGATCCCGAAGGTTGTTCATTGCCAAAACTTGATGCGCTTCGGTTAGGCCCATTTCCCAAGGCAAACCGGCATATTTAATGCTGGTCGCAGGGCTAGCTCCAGTGCCGCCATTGTGGCCCGAAATCAAAATAACATCGGCCTTAGCTTTGGCAACACCAGCCGCAATTGTACCCACGCCCGAGCTGGCAACAAGTTTAACTGTTACTTTAGCTTTGGGGTTTATCTGCTTGAGATCATAGATTAATTGCGCCAAATCCTCGATTGAATAAATATCATGATGTGGCGGTGGCGAGATCAAAGTCACGCCCTTAGTCGAGTGTCGCAATCGGGCAATCAATTCGGTTACCTTAATGCCGGGCAACTGCCCACCCTCGCCAGGTTTCGCGCCTTGGGCGACCTTAATCTCAAGCTCTTCACAATGGTTCAGGTATTCGGCTGTCACGCCAAACCGCCCACTGGCCACCTGCTTAATTTTGGCACTTGGATTATCGCCATTGGGTTCGGGAACAAAATGGGCCGGGTCTTCACCGCCCTCGCCACTATCGCTTTTCGCACCAATCCGGTTCATCGCCACGTTCAGCGTTTTATGGGCCTCAGGCGATAATGCTCCTAGGCTCATGCCGGGTGTAACAAACCGCTTGCGGATCGATGTAATGCTTTCAACTTCTTCCAAAGCAATCGGTTGCGCCTTAGGCTGGAAATCAAGCAGATCGCGCAAATGGATCGGCGGGTTTGCCTGCATCTTGGCGGAATACTGCTTCCACAAATCATAGCTGGCCTGCGCACATGCCGATTGCAAAAGGTGCATATTGCCAGCCTGCCAAGCATGAGACTCGCCCGAACGCCGCGCCTTGTAAAAACCCCCAATGGGCAAAACATCGGTGCCGCCCAGCCAACCCTTGGCGTGGGCCTTGCTGATCTTACGCTGAATACCCAACACACCAATGCCCGAAATTCGGCTCGGCATACCTGGGAAATATTCGGCAACCATCGAACGCGAAAGGCCAACCGCCTCAAAATTCAAACCGCCGCGATAAGAAGAGATTACGGAAATCCCCATCTTGGACATGATTTTAAGCAGGCCTTGATTGACCGCTTCACCATATTGCGCAACGACGTTGTTAAGCGGTCCATCCAACAGGCCACGTTCAACACGATCGGCCAGCGAGTCTTCGGCCAGATATGCGTTAACAGTTGTTGCGCCCGAGCCGATCAAAACCGCGAAATAATGCGGATCCATACATTCGGCAGACCGCACGTTCAGCGAACAGAATGTCCGCAAACCGTTACGTGTTAACCATGAATGAACTGCCGATGTGGCCAAGATCATTGGCATCGGCACGCGGTCTTCAGATTGGTAATGATCGGTTAAAATCAGATGCATAGCCCCTGCACGCACTGCATCTTCGGCCTCTGCCCGCAGCTTTTCCAATGCCGCGCCTAGTGCGCTGGTGCCGCCTTCACGGGCGAACGAACAATCAATTTCCGCAACCTCGTCACCAAAGTGCCCGACCATTGCCTCGAACTTTGCATTGGATACAAACGGCGAATCTAACAGCAGAATCTCAGTTTGCTCGCTGCTTTCATCCAGCACATTTCGTAAATTCCCAAACCGAGTTTTCAGGCTCATCACCCGATGTTCACGCAAGCTGTCTATTGGCGGGTTTGTAACCTGCGAAAAGTTCTGCCGAAAAAAGTGGCTTAGCGGCCGATACATATCCGACAAGACCGCCGACGGCGTGTCGTCACCCATCGATGCCAGTGACTCTTTGGAATCTTCAGCCATTGGATGCAGAACTTGTTCCAAATCTTCAATCGTGTAACCCGCTGCAATCTGGCGTTTCCGCAATTCGCCGCCCTTGAATATCGGCGCTTCGGTCAGTCCGCTGGTGCCGTCCTCCAGATTTACAATCGACCCAACCCAATCGCCAAATGGGCGCGCGGACGCGAGTTCGTCTTTGATTTCGGTGTCGTGTAACAAGCGACCGTTTACCATATCAACGGCAATCATTTGCCCGGGGCCAAGTGCGCCTTTTTCAAGAATTCCTACCTCATCTACTGGCACCATACCAGTTTCCGATCCGGCGATTAACAAGCCATCGGCCGTCACCACGTATCGAATTGGCCGCAGTCCGTTGCGGTCCAGTCCTGCACAAACCCAATCGCCATCAGTCATGGCCAAGGCAGCAGGGCCATCCCAAGGTTCCATTACCGAGTTGCAATAAGCGTACATGTCTTGCCAAGCTTTCGGCATTTCTTTTTCTGAATTTGACCAGCTTTCCGGCACCATCATGGTTTTTGCCATGGGTGCATTTCGCCCGGCCCGCACCATCACCTCAAAAACAGCGTCCAACGCCGCACTGTCGCTGGACCCTTGGGCGACAATTGGTTTTATGTCTTCCGCATGATCGCCAAACGTGCGGCTTGCCATGCGAATTTCGTGTGATTTCATCCAGTTAAGGTTTCCCTTTAATGTATTAATTTCACCGTTGTGGGCCAACATCCGAAAGGGTTGGGCCAACCACCACTGCGGAAAAGTGTTTGTGGAATAGCGCTGGTGATAAATCGCAAACGCGCTTTCAAAGCCTGAATCCATCAGGTCGGGATAAAATACGGCCACTTGTTCAGCAAGCATCATACCCTTGTAGATGATCGAGCGACAAGAAAGAGAACAGATATAAAGGTCGTAAATCTGCGCTTCGGCGGCTGCTTTTTCGATGCGTCGCCGGATCACGTAAAGTTCGCGTTCGAAGGTTTCTTCGTCTACGCCTTTGGTGTTGGAAATCAAAATTTGCTCGATCTCGGGACGAGTTGCGTTGGCCTTTTCGCCAAGGCAAGTCACGTCCACCGGCACGTGCCGCCAACCGTAGATGTAATATCCCATCCGCAAAACTTCGGCTTCGACGATTGTTCGACAAGTTTCTTGCGCACCGAAATTTGTCCGCGGCAGAAATACCTGCCCAACTGCAATCAGATTTTCCGCATCTGGTTCATGTCCGGTGCGTTTGACTTGGTCATAGAAGAATTTGACAGGGATTTGCACATGGATGCCTGCGCCATCGCCAGTTTTTCCATCTGCGTCAACAGCGCCCCGATGCCAAACGGCCTTAAGCGCTGCAATGCCGTTTTCCACGACTTTGCGTGATGCTGACCCGTCGATTGAAACGACAAGACCAACGCCACAGGATGAATGTTCATCTTCGGCCCGGTACATTCCGTTTTTAGCAAGCTCTTCACGCTTCTTGGCTTCGGATATGGCCCAATTTGTATCAAATTCGCTCATGTCGTCATCTTTCTGTTTTGCAGATAGGTCAGCGCGCTTGTGGTTCGGTTTTTCATTTCGCGGCAACGTTTGCGTTGGCGTCTAGTTCGGCCAGAATATTGTTGGCGGCATCACGCCCATCGGCGATCGCCCAAACCACCAAAGATGCACCGCGCACGATATCACCAACTGCCCAAACACCCGCCATAGGGGTTTTGTGAGTCTGAAAATTTGCCTTGATTGTGCCCCAACGGGTGACTTCAAGTTCTGGCTGATCCCAAAGGCCTGGCAGGTCTTCAGGTTCAAATCCAAGTGCCTTAATCACCAGATCAGCGCCTTCTGTATAGTCGGCGCCTTCAATTTCTTCGGGAGATTGGCGGCCAGTCGCATCAGGCGGTCCGAGGCGGATCTTAGCGACCTTTACTCCCGAGACACTGTCTTCACCGACAAAACCTTTAGGCGCGGAAAGCCAGACAAACTCAACGCCTTCTTCTTCAGCATTTTCGGTTTCTCGGGTTGATCCCGGCATGTTCGCGCGGTCACGTCGGTACAGGCATTTCACGGATTTCGCGCCCTGGCGTACTGCCGTGCGCACGCAGTCCATTGCGGTGTCACCGCCGCCAATCACGACGACATCCTTGCCCTCAGCAGACAATTCACCACTTTCAATTTCGGGGACTTTTTCACCAAAGTTCAATCGGTTAGATGCTGTTAGGTAATCTAATGCCTTAACAATACCACCAAGGCCGGAACCCGGACCGCCAAGATCGCGCGACTTGTAAACGCCTGTTGCGATCATTATGGCGTCATGCTTCGCGCGCAGGTCGGCAAAACTGACGTCAGTGCCTATATTGCAGTTCAGAACGATATTGACGCCGCCTTGTTCAAGATGTTCGATGCGGCGCATTACGATGTCTTTTTCCAGTTTAAAACCGGGGATGCCATAAGTCATCAAACCACCGGCGCGATCCCAACGGTCATACACGGTCACCTGAACGCCAGCACGGCGCAGCACATCTGCAGCGGCCAATCCACCGGGGCCAGCGCCGATTATGCCTACGCTTTCGGGGCGTTCGGCATAGGGGGCTACTGATTTGACCCAGCCTTTGTCCCACGCAGTATCCGTGATGTATTTTTCAATGGCGCCGATTGTCACCGTGCCGTGGCCGGAAGACTCGATCACACAATTACCTTCGCACAACCGATCTTGTGGGCAGATCCGGCCACAGATTTCCGGGAATGTGTTTGTTGCCTGACTAAGTTCGTAAGCCTCTTCCAGACGGTTTTCGGCGGTCAGACGCAGCCAATCGGGAATGTTGTTGTGTAACGGGCAATGGGTCTGACAATAAGGAACACCGCACTGCGAACATCGGCTTGCTTGTTCTTGGGCTTTGGCGCTGGCGTATTGCGCGTAGATTTCATGGTAATCATCGCCACGTGCTGCAGCATCTCGTTTTGAGGGCATATCCCTTTTAAGGTCTACAAATTTCAACATGCTTTGCTGTGTCATTGAACTTACGCCTATTATCGATCCAAAGTACTCTTTAAACGACCCGCATGTGTTATTAAAGTAAATAATGTTGACCTATATAATGGGATTTTGACTTTATTTTTGAATGGGGGTACGTTTTTTCCCAAAACTAGTAAACACATGATACCTATTTATTGGATTCACATCATGTTGGCGCTGAACTAGGGTCGGCCTATCCGAATCAATCTGGCGGTAAGATGAGCCTTTTTCACCTTTTTATCCTCGCCGTTCTTCAAGGCCTGACCGAGTTTCTGCCCGTGTCATCGTCTGGACATCTTATTCTTTTACCAAGTCTGACTGGGCTTCAAGATCAAGGGCAGGTTTTAGATATTGCCGTTCATGTTGGCACCTTGGGGGCGGTGATTTTGTATTTTCGCCAAGACTCCATGAAGGCGCTAGTTGGTCTTGGCCATTTGGTCATGGGAAAACGCGAAACCGCCCAAGCACGGTTAGCATGGCTTTTAGTAATTGGAACTATTCCGGTTGTCATTTTCGGTATAATTTTGAAATTTACAGGTCTGGATGCTGAACTGCGGTCAATTACCGTCATTGGCTGGACAATGCTGGGCTTTGGTCTTGTGCTTTATGTCGCCGACCAAAAAGGTGGTCAGGAAAAATCTGATGATGATTGGGGTACAAAAGACGCAATTATCATGGGCTTATGTCAGGCGTTGGCACTTGTTCCCGGAACATCGCGTTCTGGCATTACAATTTCGGCGTCACGCGCACTTGGATACAACCGCGAGGATAGCGCCAAAATCGCCATGTTGATGTCAATTCCGGCGATTTTGGCTTCGGGCACATATTTGGGAATTGAAGTCGCTGCAACGGCTGACATCCAGGCCGCAACAGACGGTGCAATCGCCGCGATCATGTCATTTTTTGCGGCCTTACTTGCGCTTTCGATCATGATGCGGATGTTAAAATCAGTTAGCTATACGCCGTATGTAATTTACCGCGTGATTCTGGGCGTTGTGTTACTGATCGTTGCTTACAGTTGATCAGGCCCGAAGGTTTTTCGCAGATTCTTTGATTGCGGTGTATTGCCCGCTTGAGCGATGGCAATAAAGGTAGCTTTCCAAAACCGATTCCATTGGTGTTGGCTCAATTCCCATATCGCTTAGCTTTTTCGCATCTGTGGCGACAATATTGTCATGTGCTAAAACTTTGACCTGATCGCGGGTCAAGATTGTGTTTGTGAACAACCCACCTGTTAAGATCGACGTCATATCCAAAAACCAAGCATTGATACGAGCTATACCAAACGGAATATTAACCAAAACTCGACGCCGTCGAACCAAACGCAACATTGTCCGCATCAAGTTGCGAAAACTTCGCGCAACCGGCCCTCCAAGTTCATAAACACCTGCGTCTGCCCGCCCGTTTGCGGCAAGCACAGCAGCTTGCGCCACGTCATCCACATAAACCGGCTGAAACATGGTTTCCGCACCAACCAAAGGCATGATTCCAGTAAACCGTGACATGCGCGCGAAACGGTTAAAGAATTCATCTTCAGGGCCAAAAACAATAGAAGGCCGCAAGACAACCGCGCCGGGAAAGGCCGCAAAGACAGCCGCCTCGCCTTCGGCTTTTGAGCGGCAATAATTGCTGTCACTATCGGCATCCGCACCGATTGCGGAAAGGTGGACCAAACTGTCAACATTTTCTTCGGTCGCTAATCGAGCGATCCGACCTGCGGCATCTGCTTGAACCGCATCGAACTTTTGGCGACTGGATTCGCGCAGTATTCCAACGCAGTTAATAACGGCACTTGCCCCTGCTATGGCGGCGCGGGTTGAAGCCTCATCGCGCACATTGGCAAGGATCGGTTCGACTTGGCCAACGTCACCAAAAGTTCGCACGAATATCGCCTCATTTGGTCGTCGCACAGCAACGCGCACACGCCAGCCTTCTTTAGCCAATCGTCGGGTGATATATCGCCCAACAAATCCGGATCCACCAAATACGGTAACGATTTTAGCTTTACTGGACATGACGGCCTCCTGATAAATTCACATATCCCTCAGTAATCTGCCAAACCGCTGGGAACAAGTTTCAATTATCGTGCCGATCAGCCGGACTTGGCGTTGACACGGGTCAAGACCAAGGATAAATCGCCCCAATCGACGACACCAGCCCAGGTGGCGGAATTGGTAGACGCGCTAGCTTCAGGTGCTAGTATTCGCAAGGATGTGGAGGTTCGAGTCCTCTCCTGGGCACCATCTAAATCGCTTAGCGTGTTGATTTGTAACGAAAAAATAATATATTTAGTTTTTGTATCCCCCCAATTATCCCCTTAAAGTCTTTTGCTCAAACAGGTTATGCGATGGCTAACCGGCTTACGCAAAAGAGCCACCCCCACGATTATGCGCCTGAAGAAAAGTTCTTATCGCTGGCTCCGTCAGTGCGTGACTGATTCGCGCGCGCGCCCTACATCGGACGTCTTTTGGGCAAGTGATTAGGAAATTTGCTGAGTAATGTGCATTCACACCATGACGACACCAACGCAAACGGCATCATCATAGGCGGCGGAGCCGGATGCGAATAACGGTCGATGTGGGCGGTTTGCCGACATTCGCTGCACCTGCAAACTAAACGGGCGAGTCCTAAGAAAGCAGACGCTCAGGGTCACGAC
>JBLHMX010000119.1:0-8673 GCA_047622625.1 Paracoccaceae bacterium
ACTGGCAACCCGCAGGACCCGTCTGGCTGAACCCAGAACGCGAAAACAGCGCCTCTGAAAGCAGAGACGCCGCATGAATTCGGCGGACAACTTATTTGACAAACACCGCTATGGCTACCCAAACGTTGATCCGTTCAACCAAGTTCGCGTCACCACTGAAATCCCTGCTCTCAACCAGAATAACGCTCATTCGCGGCCTTGTCGTTTCCAGATCGTTTTTTGTCGTTTCCTCTTGTCAGTCACTAGAAGGATTCATGGTTTCCTCGTATTTGGACACTTAATCAGGGTCCGACAAAAAAATTCAAAGTATCAGGGAGAATACAATGAAAAAAATGGTAACTGGCCTAGTGGCCACCGCCGCGCTGACAATGGGCGCTAACGCTGCCTATGCAGAATGTGGAAAAGTATCGATCACTGAAATGGACTGGGCGTCTTCGGCTGTTGTTACAGCGGTCGCGACATTCTTGATGGAACAAGGTTATGGCTGCGAAGTCCAAAAAGTACCAAGTTCAACTGTGCCTGCGCTAACATCGCTGGCCGAAACTGGCGAGCCTGACATCTTGACAGAAGTTTGGGCAAACTCAACGCCAGCTTACGCTGGTCTACTTGCAGATGGTAAATTGGTTGAGCTGACAGACGTGTTGTCTGATGGCGGTGTTGAAGCTTGGTGGATCCCTGCTTATTTGGCAGAATCCAACCCTGAGCTAACAACTTGGGAAGGCATCATGGCAAACCCGGCTGCAGTTGGCGGCCGTTTCCACGATTGTCCATCAGGTTGGGCGTGTGACATCATCAACAACAACAACTTGTTGGCGCTAAAAGCGGAGGCCGGTGGCCTAGAACGCTTCCAGCACGGTTCCGGTGAAACACTTCAAACTTCAATCGCTGCTGCCTATGCAGATAAAGCGCCTTGGTTTGGTTATTACTGGGCACCAACTGCGATCTTGGGCAAATACCCAATGGTTCAGGTGACTGTCGGCGAATACAGCGCAGATGCACACACATGTAACGGCGACGTTGATTGTGCAGACCCGTCGTTCTCGGCATACCCATCTTCAAAAGTGACCACGGCAGCCTCAAGTGCTTTTGTTGAACGTGAGCCAGAAGCAACTGCGCTTATGAAGAACGTTGCGTTCACTAACGGTCAAATGGGCGAAATCCTAGCTTGGCGTTTGGACAACAATGCTTCTTATGACGAAGCTGCTGTTTACTTCCTGACGAATTATAAAGACGTTTGGGGCGCATGGTTAAGCGACGAAGCAAAAGCTAAATTGTCCGCTGTACTAAACTAAGTCTTTTGACTTAATACGAGCCTTTCCGCCATCTGCGCGGGAAGGCTCTTTTTTTTGGACGTGTAGGGAGAAAAACCATGGCCTTTTACGATAGTGTTTTTGAAACACTTGGCCTTACCGACTGGTGCAGTACAGGCAGCTCGACCGCGCCGATGTCGATGGACGATCTACTTGCCAAAAGCAGTGGTGAAGCCGTCAAAGGCGAATTTTTTCCGTTCCCGTCTTTGGACAATTTGAACGAAAGTTGCGGCGGTATTATCCAATCGCGCGATGTCACAAAAGGGATCGAAGAAGGGTTTTTGGCCGCAAAACCGTTGCTGAAATCAATACTTGATCCGATCACGCAGCCGCTTAGTTGGCTGTTGGACGGCGCATTGTGGACGTTTGCAATCACCCCTTGGTTCATCATGGTCCCGATTTTAGTCTCGATTGCCTGGTATGCGTCCCGCTCGAAGCCCGTCACGATCTTTGTTCTTGCATCGTTTCTATTGCTGGGCCTTGTCGATCACTATGATGTCGCGATGCAGACGCTTTCGATTATTTTTGTCTGCACCGGCTTTTCTGTGGCGCTGGGCGTGCCGATCGGCATTGCCATGTCGAAATCTGACCGCCTGCAACGTGCTATCGTGCCAATGTTGGACTTGCTGCAAACACTACCGACCTTTGTGTATCTTATTCCGCTGATCTTTTTGTTTTCAGTCACAGAATCAAAGCTCTACGGGATTGCGATTATTCTTTATGCGATTGTACCTGTGGTTCGGCTAACTAATTTGGGCATTCGATTGGTCGATCAAGATGTGATCGAAGCGGCCAATGCTTTTGGTATGAATTCACGGCAGAAAATGTTGGGCATTGAACTTCCGCTAGCGCTGCCAACAATTATGGCGGGCATCAATCAAACGATTATGATGTCACTTGCAATGGTTGTTATCGCGTCGCTGGTGTCTGCACCTGGTTTGGGCGTTAACGTTCTGCGTGGCATTCGTAACCTGGAATTGGGTGTGGGTATTGTCGCTGGTATCGGCATTGTTCTGCTTGCCGTTATTTTGGACCGTGTGTCCAAAGCTGCGTTGTCCAGGGTCGATATGACCCGCATCAAACATTAAAGGTTGAACATGACACAAGAACCAAAAGTCAGCCTTCGTGGCCTCTATAAGATCTTTGGCGAGCACGACAAAGAAGTATTGCAACATGTCAAAAACGGCATGGGCAAGGAAGATCTGCTAGAAAAGCACAAACATGTTCTGGGTTTACAGGACATCAACGTTGAAATGCAGGCCGGCGAGATCACGGTTGTGATGGGTTTGTCGGGCTCTGGCAAATCAACACTGATCCGCCATCTCAATCGCTTGATTGAGCCCACTGCGGGTGAAATTCTGGTGAACGGCGTTGACGTGATGGGTCTGTCTGAGACAGACCTACGCGAAGTGCGCCAAACCAGCATGTCGATGGTTTTCCAAAAGTTTGCCTTGTTGCCTCACCGATCCGTCGTGCAAAACGCCGCTATGTCATTGGCGGTGCGCGGTGCCGACGAAGCAACACAGCGCGCAGAGGCAATGAAATGGCTGGACCGCGTGGGGTTAAATGGTTTTGAAAACCACTATCCGGCTCAATTGTCAGGTGGCATGCAACAGCGGGTAGGTATCGCCCGTGCGTTAACGGCGAACACCGACATCATGCTGATGGATGAGGCGTTTTCAGCCCTGGATCCGCTTATCAGGACCGATATGCAGAACCTGCTTCTTGAGCTTCAGGAAGAGCTACAAAAGACAGTTATTTTCATCACTCACGATCTTGATGAGGCGCTGAAACTTGCAGATCATCTGGTCATCTTGAAAGACGGCGCAGTTGTTCAACAAGGCGAGCCGCAAAGCATCTTGATGAACCCGTGTGATCCTTACATCGAAGACTTTGTCAGCGACATCAATCGCGCACGCGTGTTGCGGGTGAAATCAGTGATGAAGCCTTTGACAGGGACCAAGTTTGCTGGTGATGTCGATGTCGGCGACAACCTTGAATCGATGATCGCACGGTCAGAGGGCGACACAACGCTGCATTACCGGGTGATGAGCGGTAAAAAACCCGTTGGCGAATTACACATGCGCGATCTGGTCAAAGCATTGGTTCCCCGCTTGTCGTCAGCGCGCATCGAATAGAAAACAAAGCGGCTCAGGTTCAGAACGAACGCCTGCGCCGCTTCACACTAAGTTGCATCGACAATCAGTTGCATGGCTGCGTTCAGATCTTCAATTAAATCGGCGGTGTCTTCCAGGCCGATATTCAGCCGCACAAGTCGACCTTCAAAATCTTTGTTTGGACGCACGAGGTCCGGGTAAACAACGGCAAGGCTTGTCACCCCGCCCCAACTTAGACCGATTTTGAATATAGCTAGGTGGTTCAGAAACACTTCAACTGCGGCAGGCGGCACGGATTGCTTGAATGTGAACGAGAACACGCTGGCCGAGCCGCTGAAATCTCTTTTCCAGATTTCGTGCCCAGGACAGTCTGGTAATGCTGGATGGAAAACCTCATCAACAAATGGGTTTTCGGCCAGCCATTTGGCGACGTTAAGTGTTGAGCGTTCTAAATAGTCCAGCCGCACAGCCAACGTCTGCAGCCCGCGCAAAGCCAAGCTGCAGTCATCGGGTGATACCGCCAAACCAAGCTGTTTATAGATCGAACCCAGTTTTTCAAATGCAGCGTCATCCCGCACCGAAACCGAGCCAAGCAACAAATCACTATGCCCACCAACGTATTTGGTCAGCGCCTGCATACTGACATCGACGTTATGGGCAAAGGCGTCAAACAGAACACCAGCCGCATAGGTATTGTCTAAAGCCACAACTGCGCCTTTTGCATGTGCGGCTTTCACAATTGCCGGAACATCCTGGATTTCCATCGTGACTGAACCCGGGCTTTCGCACCAAATCAAGGTGGTATTTTCGCGGATCAGATCAGAGATGCCCGCACCAATAAGCGGGTCATAGGCCTCAACCTCGATGTTCAGACCCCGCAATATTCCTTCGGCCATTTCTTGGTTTGGCCCATATGCCGAATACGGAACAAGCGCATGGCTGCCAGCGTGACAATAAGCAAAGTAAATCATCGCTATCGCGGCCTGACCACCTGGGACTATGAAACTGCCATGCGCGCCTTCAAGATCGGCAATCCTTGCGGCCAATTCCAAAGTGGTTGGCGTGCCGTAAAGCCCGTAGGAATATCCGCCTTCGGCTTGCCGCCAACTATCTTTCACAGATGCCTGATCTTTAAAAACAACCGTCGAGCCGCGATAGACAGGCGTCGCTAACGACGTAAAATCAGTACGCGCTTGCGGATCAGGGTTTAGAAGCTTAGTGCGCCAATTCATATCAGTCTCTCGATTTGGTTAGGGGGCTTGCATCGCAAGTATCGTTTTCACATAAATACGCACGGCGTCTTCGATCTCGTCAATCGCCACATATTCATTCAGTGAATGGCATTGTTCAAGGTTGCCCGGGCCACAAATGACAGTTGGACAGTTGAAATTTGGCGCATCTGTCGAACCGGGAAACGCCTGAATGTCGCCCCGCCCCTTCACATCTTCACAGGCAGTTTTGATTGCCTGCACAATCTGTGAGCCGTCTTCGGTGGCCAAGGGAGGCAGGTTTAGAAAAGGCTGTTTCAACTCAAAACTGAAATCCAGCAGTTGGCTTTGGATTTTCATCACAGTCGCCGAAATTTCGCCGATAACCTTATCATGCTGTTCACCCGGAATAGTCCGTCGATCGATATCAATCTCGCAAAAATCCGGGACTGAACACGCGTTGTCGCCCCCGCGAATAACGCCGACACTAAAACTGGGCGCGCCGCACTTTGGGTCGGGCGTGCATTGTGAAAGGTCATGGGCATAGCTTTGTAACCCCTGCAAGACAGACGACATGTGGTAGATCGCATTTACGCCTTTGTCAGGCATACTGGAATGCGCCGCGACTCCATGTGTTTTTAGGGTCGTCAATATCTGCCCCTTGTGGGCTGGACAGATCGCCAGTTGGGTCGGTTCAGCGACTATTGCAAAGTCTGCGGCGGGGCCAGTCAAGCCAAAGTCTTTTGAACCGATCATAGCGTGTTCTTCGTCGATAACGCCTGCTATAATAAGATCACCTGATAAGAGTGTGCCCGTTTGGATCAGCAAGCGCGCCACTTCAAGATATGCGGCCAAACCTGCCTTCATATCGCATGATCCGCGGCCAAAAACCTTGCCATCTTCTACCTTAGCGGTAAATGGGCCGACATACCCGTCAACGCCAACTGTATCTAAATGGCCTGCCAGCAAAATGCAGGGGCCATCCCCCTGCCCCTTTAGAACGCCCCAAACATTGCGCCGGTCCGGCAAAACCTCTTTGGATCCAACTTCAAATCCCAAAGCCCGCAAACGCGCCTCTAGGTAATCTGCCATGCCAGCTTCGGCGGAATGGGATTGGTCGGCAGCTCCAAACGGATTGACGCTGGGAATGCCGACCATGTTGACTAAATCGTCAACAAGCGCCTCGCGATTAATTTCAATAGAAGCCAACTTGTTCATATAATAGGGATTTCTGGCGCGGCGCGGCGTGTAATTAGATGCGCCCCATCTTCCCGCACAACGACGTTTTCTTCGTGCAGCATCATTTTACCCGGGGCAAAATCATACCCGGGTTCAATTGCCAAAATCATACCCGCTTGCAAAACGGTCTCGTCACTTGCCATCAAAGATGGCCATTCCGTGTTTCGCAACCCAACGCCATGCCCCATGCGCCCAACCGCGCCAGCGGTCGCTCCGCCTTCGGCCAACACAGTTGCCATTGCTTGCCAAACATCACAGGCCCGCACGCCTGGGCGCACCGCTGCAATACCTGCATCTGTCGCCTTATAAGCCAGCGCATATGCCCGTTTAGTCGCGTCACTTGCCGATCCAATTGCAAAATTTCGATCAAAGTCGCTGTAATACCCATCGATTTCAGCGCCCGTGTCGATAAACAGCACATCGCCATTTTCCAGCGCGCGGTCGTTCGGAAATCGGATAGCGTCATCAGCGCCTTCTGGCGCGGCGGCGGCAATGATATAAGGAACCGTATCAACGCCCCGCGCAAGAACATCACCGCGGTAAGCACGCATAACCTCGCGCTCGGTCATGCCTGCGCCAACGATGTTCGGAATGTTGTCATAAGCATCACAGACAAGCCCACAGACATGTACATGCTTTGCGATTTCGCGTTCGGACTTTACCATGCGCAAGCTGCGTAGAATATCGGTGGAATCCGTGATTTTCACGTGGCCAAGACCATCTCGGAGCATCGCAAAATCATTGGCTGGCATCCGCACAAGCGTTTCTGGCCCCGTCGGAACACCAACATAAGTGCCTGAACCCAAGACTTCCTTAAGCGTTTCGGCAAGCAAGCTGATGCCCTCATCAGCCGGATTTGGAGACGCCCAAACGCGCACATCATCTATCCAGCTGGCCGAAACGGACGTCTCGCCAATGCTTGGAATAACAGCTAAGGGCTTTCCCTGAGCCGGCAAAATCAAAAACCAAGGCCGCGTCGGGCTTTGCCAAAAGTTGCTTTGGAAACCCGCAAAATAGGTGAAGTCCTGTTCGGTCATGAACAACAGCGCGTCAATTGACTGCGCGCGCATCATCTTTTGCGCCCGTTCGGTCCGGGCTACAAGCTCGGCCACGGGAAACCCCCGTTCAAATCCAGTAGCTGCCATCACGTTATCTTCCTTCTATGGGGTGGCCTGATCTAAATAACCGACCGTATACATCCAAATTATCTTCGACACCTGCTAGTCGCAGCAAATGCCACGCCAATGCGTGATTGCTGGAAGTGACTGGCTTGCCCAGCACGTGTTCTGCCTCTTCAATTATGTCTGCTGTCCTGAGGCTGGTACACGAAATAAATACCCCGTCACAGTCATCCGATCGGCCCAAAGCGATAGTTGCCTCAAGAATAGATTGCCGATCAATCCGACCTACAACGATATCGTTTTCTTCATAGAACGATCCGATAAGCGTGACAGCGATGCCGTCGTCATTAAAACAGGCGCGCATTGCATCTGTGACGTCGGGCGAATAAGGCGTTAGCAATCCAAGGCGTTTCACGCCCAACTGTTTCAATGCGGCCTTCGCTGCAGTCAGTGGGTTTGTCGATGAAACACCAGGGTGAAGCGTGTTCAATATGTCAGCAACCCGGTCTTCTCCGATAATTGTCGCACCTGAAGTGCAGCCATACCCAAGCGAATTAAGCCCCAGAAAATCCGGCAATAGACCCGCCGCAATTGGCAGTTCAGCCTCCATTTTTGCAAGAGTCTCCGGCGTAACCAACGTGTCATTGGCCAAGCGCGCATGGTAAACCGCGACGCCAGGAAGGTTCGTTAACTGTCGAAACTCGGCTTCCACTGTTTGATCGGACTGAAGCACAAGCAGCCCGATGCGCGCACGCGCTCCAGCACCCTGATCTGTCGTGAACTTTAGGCGTTTAATCCGCGGATGTTGGTCTTTGTCTTGCATTGGTCAATCGGCCTTTCATCGGCAAGGCTAAGCGATTTCTGAGATTGGTTGCTAGGCAAAAACGACATGCATTTTGGAACTTCCGGCACATATTGGCTTTCATGACCCGCCAACAAAGACCGGTCGTTTTTTCAATTCGTTTATCAAAGGCAGGCCGTGTTTTGATGCACGCGATTGGCCAAAATTGAATAATGGCAACACAGAGCGTGCGGTCGGTCAGGACCGTAAGTTTCCAAATACGGACCAGAAGGTTTCCTATCTCCGGTTTCGGAAAATTGCGATTGCCAAGCAATCGACTGTGCGACTAGGAAACTCCAATTAAACAATTTAAAATGGACTGATTATTCGCAAGCGTCCCGCTCACGATACGCACATGTAAGTCCACGGCATTAGCTCGCCTAAGCAGTGCCTGGGATGTTTTCCAAATAATTGAAATCGCCGAAGGTGCGACCCTTCAGATCTTTCGTGCCTTGGCTGCTTTTCTTTGCTGAACCAGTTGTTTTTGATCCAAACGGGATTTTCAACTCAACAGAAACCTTCGTCTTATTCACGGAGAAGCCAGACGGATATAACTTTCCGACAGATACTGAAAGGTTTGCGCCGCCTAAATCAATGCTGTAGCCGACATGAGCAACACCGTAATAACTCCCGCCATAATCCATATGTGAAATTTTCCCAAACCAATTGCCATGACTGTATTTTGCCTCCACGAAGTTTAGCCGTTTGCCCGTAGATGTATTCAATTGACCTATGCTCACATCTAAGTGTCTGATTCAAATCTCTACGCATAATTACAATGGCTTGCGATTTTGCGCGTTAGAGTTCTGATGTGTGCGATGAATATCCACGCTTCGG
>JBLHMX010000120.1:0-8641 GCA_047622625.1 Paracoccaceae bacterium
CGTACGTGGAACGGGACCACTTGTGACGATTATGGCAGCTGGGTACGTGTTCAACGAGGTTTATGAGCCCATGCAATGGCTGGGCGTCGCACTGTTAACCGCAGGAATATTCGGCCTTGCCGCCTATAATCTAAGCCGTGCGAACACCGACCGCGCGCGTTTGAAACTGGCGATTACCCTTGCGTTTTTTACAGGAATTATGACCGCAGCCTATACCACTTTTGACGCATATGGCATCCGCGCGGCTGCCGATCCTTTTACGTTTCTTGCTTGGTTTTTTGTTGTTGATGGCATTGCATTCCCGATTATTGCAACACGCCTTTATCGCAAAATGTCTGACCCACCCAAACTACCGCCGCTTATGTTGCGCGGCTTTTTTGGTGGCATCATCGCACTGTTATCATTCGGTGCTATTATGATGGCGACACGCCTTGATAAGGTGGGCGAAGCCGCCGTTTTGCGCGAAACGTCAACCTTGTTTGCGGCCCTCATCGGCTGGTTGTTCCTGAAAGAAACAGTTGGTCCTAAACGCGCAGCGCTTATGGGGCTAATTGCCTTTGGCGCGGTTCTTGTGGAATTCGGATAAAGTCATTACATCACCCTCATGAGCGAACCCAAAAAAATCTCGACCGGATTGAAGCTGTCACTTGAGCTTGGACCGATCATCCTGTTTTTCATTGGCTATGGCCGGATTAAAGACAAAACATTCGACATCTTTGGCACATCTTACGAGGGGTTCATTGTCGCCACGGCGATCTTTATCCCTGTGATCCTGATTGCTACGGGTGTGTTGTGGAAACTGACCGGTCAATTGTCAAAGATGCAGTTGATGACAGCAATTTTAGTTGTCGTTTTCGGTGGCATGGGCATCTATTTCAACGACGAGCGGTTTTTCAAAATGAAGCCGACGATCCTTTACGTGATTTTCGCCGGAACTCTCGGCTATGGCCTGCTGAGGGGTAAATCCTATCTGCAATATGTGATGGATGGTGCGATGCCACTTGAACAAGAAGGCTGGATGATATTCACCCGCCGTATGGCTTTGTTATTCGCGGGTCTTGCTATCGCGAACGAGGCAATCTGGCGCAATATGTCAACGGATGCATGGGTCAATTTCAAGACGTTTGGGTTGCCGGGATTGATGTTTTTGTTTTTCATAAGCCAGATGAGTTTGTTCAGTAAATATGCGGTTGAAGAAACGCCGGAAGACAAGGCGTAGCAACGATTTGCGCCGTGTGACGCGAGGTCTTTGTTGCGAACCGACCCAAAACTTTGCAATTTGGGAAAACCGCCAAACCCCAGCAATAGTTAGGCCATGAAGATGAGTGTCGTTGACGAATTCGTGCGGTTTCTAAAGCCTCGCGCTGAAGGGTCTATTTCAGGTGTCGCTAAGCTGGTTATTACGGATGAAGGTTCCGTAATGCTAGATCAATCGGGCGCACGCGAAGGCGACGATCCGGCTGACGTCACGTTACTTGCGTCACAAGAAGTGTTTCGCAACATACTTGATGGGTCGCAAAACCCGATGATGGCTTATATGTCCGGCAAGTTGAAAGTCGAAGGCAGCACGACCCGTGCATTGAAAGTTAGCGCGATCCTAACAGCTGCTTGATTGCTGCTCAGCCGTTTCAGGTGCTGGCTAGCGCGCCTTTTGCCCAAACAAAACGCTATGCGCTTGCGCCTGATCGCGGCTTGCAAGATCGGCGCGCTTTTCTTTGGCAATGGCCCGACCTCTTTGCACGGCCGGTCTTGCATAACACCTGTCAAGCCATTGTTCCATATTAGGAAAAGATGAAATGTCTTGCTGCTGACCTTCCCACAGGCTAGCCCAAGGCCAAATGGCCATATCAGCGATTGAAAAGAAGTCACCGGCGACAAACTCGCGATCGGCAAGACGCTTATCTAACACACCATAGAGGCGGTTAACTTCGTTGCGGTAGCGATCTTTCGCATAGGGTAAGTCCTGTGCGGGTTCCATGGCAGGAGCGTATTTCAGGAAGTGATGCGCCTGTCCGGCCATGGGGCCAACGCCGCCCATCTGCCACATCAACCATTGATCAACTTCAATCCGTTCGCGCTCGTTGGTGCCGTAGAATTTGCCGGTCTTGCGGGCAAGGTATTGCAGAATTGCGCCGCTTTCAAAGATCGATATCGGCGCACCATCTGGGCCATCAGCGTCAACAATTGCTGGCATCCGGTTGTTTGGTGAAATCGCCAAAAAGTTCGGGGAAAATTGTTCTCCGGCGCCAATATTTACAAGATTAAGATTGTAAGCCAGCCCCATTTCTTCAAGCGCAATAGTGGCTTTCCAACCGTTTGGCGTGGGCCAATAAAAAAGTTCAATCGGTGCGGTCACAAAGTTCTCCTATGTTGCACCCAACATGGGCGTTTTGGTAAGAACGTCAACAGTCTCGCGTGGTTTGAACCGTTAACAGGGCATAGGCGCAAAACCTTGCTAAGATTTTTTAACCCTCTGCCTCAAGCTCGACCAATAGATCCTTTGCATCAATTTGATCGCCAGGCCTTACGTGTACGGCTTTGACGACGGCGTCGCGTTCCACGTGAATGCCTGTTTCCATTTTCATGGCTTCAATAGTGAGCAGCATATCACCAGTTTTAACCTCTTGCCCCGGAGAAACCACAACGGCGGCCACGGCACCTGGCATCGGCGCACCGATGTGATCGGCATTGCCGGCCACGGCCTTGGGGCGTTTTGCGGTAACTGCTTTGGCTTTACGATTGGGCACACGGATCACACGCGGTTGTCCGTTCAGTTCAAAGAACACCTTAACTTCCCCGGCATCATCGGTTTCACCAACCGTTTGCAAACGAATTTCAAGGGTCTTGCCGGGGTCAATCTCGGCCGAGATTTCGTCGCCTGGTTCCATGCCGTAAAAGAACGTTTTTGTTGGCAAGGTCCGCACAGGACCATAGGTCCGGTGGCGGCCCATGTAATCAAGAAAGACTTTGGGATACATCAAATATCCGTTCAGATCCTCGTCATCAGGCTTATAGCCCGCCAATTCTTTTGAAAGATGCTTGCGCGTGGCTTCAATGTCTTGTGCTGGCAAATGCAAGCCGGGGCGTTCGGTATTGGCATCCGCGCCCTTTAGAACTTTGGCGATCAACGCCGGGGGAAACCCGCCCGGGGGTTGGCCCAAATTGCCGCTCATCATGTCAATGACGCTGTCAGGAAAGGCAACCTCAACTGCGGTGTTTTCAACATCGGCGCGCGTCAGCCCTTGTGACACCATCATCAACGCCATGTCGCCGACAACTTTTGAACTTGGCGTGACTTTGACGATATCACCAAACATCGCGTTCACATCGGCATAGGTTTGTGCGACTTCGTGCCAGCGTTCTTCAAGACCCATAGAGCGGGCTTGTGTTTTAAGGTTGGTAAACTGACCGCCCGGCATTTCGTGCAAATAGACTTCGGACGCAGGGGCAGCCATGCCACTTTCAAAAGCGGCGTATTGTCCGCGCACGGTTTCCCAATAATCTGAAATGCTGCGTACAGCCTTTATGTCGATGCCTGTGGCGCGATCGGTGTGTTCCAACCCTTCGATGATCGAGCCCATACAAGGCTGGGATGTGCCACCTGACATGCTATCCATCGCGGCGTCAACGGCATCAACACCGACTTCACAGGCGGCCAATACAGTCGCGCCAGATAGCCCTGACGTGTCATGTGTATGGAAATGGATCGGCAAGCCGACCTCTTCTTTCAGGGCTTTGACCAACACCCGGGCGGCCGCGGGTTTCAACAGGCCAGCCATGTCTTTCAGACCCAGAACATGTGCACCAGCGGCTTTAAGCTCGTGACCCATAGTAACGTAATACTTTAGATCATACTTAGCGCGATCGGGGTTTAGAATATCGCCCGTATAACAGATCGAGCCTTCGCAAACTTTGCCGCTTTCAATCACGGCATCCATCGCGACGCGCATGTTTTCTACCCAGTTAAGGCTGTCAAAAACCCGAAAGACATCGACGCCGGTTTCGGCGGCGCGTTTTACGAAAAATTGCACCACGTTGTCAGGGTAATTTGTATAGCCAACACCGTTGCTGGCCCGCAGCAACATTTGTGTCATCACGTTTGGCATGGCCTGGCGTAAATCACGCAGCCGTTGCCAAGGGCATTCCTGCAAGAAACGGTACGCCACATCAAAGGTTGCTCCCCCCCAACACTCGACGCTGAAAAGCTGCGGCAGGTTATGGGCGTAAGCATCAGCCACATTAATCATGTCGATCGACCGCATGCGGGTCGCCAACAAAGATTGATGCCCGTCGCGCATTGTGGTGTCTGTAATCAGAACTTGTTTTTGCGCTGTCATCCAGTCGGCAACGCCCTGCGCGCCTTTTTGTTCCAACAGATTGCGCGTTCCGGACGCCACTGTCTCAACCGAATTTTCCGGGGCTTTGGGCAAGCGTGCCGTGGCTGCTGGTTTAACCCGACCTTCGGTTTCCGGGTGGTCGTTAACAGTGATGTCGGCGATATAGGTTAAAATTTTGGTGGCCCGATCTCGCCGTTTTTTGAAGTTAAACAGCTCGGGCGTTTTGTCGATGAATGTCGTGGTATATTGGTTGTTTAGAAATGTCGGGTGTTTTAGCAGGTTTTCGACAAATGCGATATTGGTTGAGACACCGCGAATACGAAATTCGCGCAAAGCACGGTCCATGCGAGCAATGGTTTCTGATGGTGTCGGTGCCCAAGTCGTGACCTTTTCAAGAAGGCTGTCGTAATAGCGGGTGATTACCGCGCCAGAATAGGCCGTGCCACCATCCAGTCGAATGCCCATGCCGGTAGCCCCGCGATAAGCTGTGATGCGGCCGTAATCCGGAATGAAATTGTTTTGCGGGTCTTCGGTGGTGATGCGGCATTGCATGGCATGACCGTGGAGCTTGATGTCGTCTTGGCAGGCCATGCCGGTAGCTTCAGCAAGGCTTGCGCCTTCGCTGATTTTGATTTGCGCGCGCACAATATCAATGCCGGTGACTTCTTCGGTGACGGTGTGTTCGACTTGGACGCGGGGATTCACTTCAATGAAATAAAAATCCTCGGTATCCATATCCATCAGAAACTCAACAGTGCCCGCACATTCATAACCAACATGGGCACAGATCTTGCGGCCCAAGGCACAGATTTCGACGCGCTGGGCTTCGGATAAATACGGTGCAGGGGCGCGTTCCACGACTTTTTGGTTGCGCCGTTGTACTGAACAATCGCGTTCAAACAAGTGGTACATTTCGCCGTGTTTGTCACCAAGGATTTGAACTTCAACATGCCGCGCGCGTTGCACCAAACGCTCAAGATACCCCTCGCCATTGCCAAATGCGGCTTCGGCTTCGCGCCGGCCTTCCAGCACCTTAACTTCCAGCTCGTCTGCGGAATAAATCGGCCGCATTCCGCGACCGCCGCCGCCCCAACTAGCTTTTAGCATCAAAGGATAGCCGACCGCTGCGGCCATGCGTTTCACTTCGGCCATGTCATCCGGCAGAACTTCGGTTGCGGGCACCACGGGAACATCTGCATCCATCGCGACGTGACGTGCGCTGGCCTTGTCGCCAAGGGCGCGCATGGTGGCGGCTTTGGGGCCGATAAACGCGATGCCAGCATCCGTGCAGGCATCGACAAAATCTGGGTTTTCACTTAGCAATCCATAGCCAGGATGGATCGCATCTGCGTCAGACATCTTAGCAACGCGAATAATCTCTTCGATGCTAAGATAAGCCGCAACAGGGCCCAATCCTTCGCCAATTTTATAGGCCTCATCGGCTTTGAAACGGTGCAAGCCAAGTTTGTCTTCTTCGGCGTAAACCGCGACCGTCTTTTTGCCCATTTCATTGGCCGCGCGCATGATGCGGATGGCAATTTCACCCCGATTGGCGATCAGAATTTTTTTGAATTCGGGCATAAGGCAGTCCCTTTGAAGCTGTTTGACGCGGTTATGCGGTGCAGGGGTGTTTTGGGCAAGAAGAATAACGACGCATTAAGGTGGCGGAGCGGTGCAAGAGCAGCCGCGGTGGAATTCGAATATTTTGCAAAGTAGAAGAACATATTGCGAACATGGCTTTTCATTACACACAGGTCAGACTAAGTTACTGCCCATGAGCAGTTTTGATGAATCAGATGCCTTTGAAGGCGCAGCACTTTCGCTATCGCAACAGGCGATGGCGGCGCGTGCAGCACCCTATTTGGATGATTTGAACCCTGAACAACGCCGCGCGGTCGAGGCCTTGGATGGCCCCGTTCTAATGCTGGCAGGGGCGGGCACTGGAAAGACCAAGGCGTTAACAACACGCATCGCGCATTTGCTGAATTCAGGGCGAGCGCGACCCAATGAAGTGTTGGCGGTGACCTTCACCAACAAAGCTGCCCGCGAGATGAAAAACCGTGTTGGCCGATTGATGGGGGAAACGGTTGAGGGCATGATGTGGATGGGCACGTTCCATTCGATTTGCGTGAAACTTTTGCGTCGTCACGCTGAACTTGTTGGTCTTAAATCGAACTTTACGATTTTGGATACTGATGATCAGATCAGGTTGCTAAAGCAGCTGATCCGCGCGGAAAACATTGACGACAAGCGCTGGCCCGCGCGCATGTTGGCGCATTTGATTGATGGTTGGAAAAACCGCGCGTGGACACCACACAATGTGCCAAGTGCAGAAGCTGCCGCCTATAACCACCGCGGGACCGAGTTTTACGAGGCTTATCAGGCGCGCTTGAAAACTCTGAACGCTGTGGATTTCGGTGATCTGTTGCTGCATGTGGTGACGATATTTCAAGACCATCCCGACGTTCTGGCGAAATATCAGAACTGGTTTCGGTTCATTCTTGTTGACGAATACCAAGATACCAACGTGGCGCAATATCTGTGGTTAAGGCTGTTAGCGGCGGGTCACAAAAACATCTGTTGTGTCGGCGATGACGATCAGTCGATTTACGGCTGGCGCGGGGCCGAAGTTGGCAACATCCTGAAGTTTGAAAAAGATTTTCCGGGCGCGGCTGTGGTCCGCCTTGAACAGAGTTACCGGTCGACCCATCATATTCTGGGCGCGGCAGCGGGGGTAATCGCGGCCAACGAAGACCGTCTTGGCAAGACCTTGTGGACAGAAAAGAACTACGGCGAAAAAGTTCGTCTGATCGGTCACTGGGACGGCGAAGAAGAGGCCCGCTGGATCGGTGAGGAAATCGAAGCCCTGCAACGCGGCACACGTGGGCTTGATCCGGTTTCGCCGGATCATATGGCCATCCTTGTCCGCGCATCCCACCAAATGCGCGCGTTTGAAGACCGGTTTTTGACCATTGGCCTGCCATATCGCGTGATCGGTGGGCCGCGATTTTACGAGCGGTTGGAAATCCGCGATGCGATGGCCTATTTCCGTGTCACTGTCAGCCCGGATGATGATCTTGCTTTTGAACGCGTGTTTAACACCCCCAAGCGCGGGTTGGGGGATAAGGCGTTGCAGCAGGTCAATCATGCGGCGCGCAGCAACGGCGTTGGCATGCTGGAAGGGCTGCGCATTTCGCTTGAAGATGGCTCGCTTGGCGCGCGGTATCGAAAGACCGCAGGTGAGCTGTTGGCGGGATTTGAACGCTGGAGAATGGCTGCGCGAAATGGCGATAACCATATTGAACTGGCGGAAATGATCCTTGAGGAAAGTGGTTATACCGATCACTGGAAAAATGAGAAAACTCCCGAAGCTCCGGGGCGTTTGGAAAACCTGAAAGAACTAGTCAAGGCATTAGAACAGTTTGAAAACCTACAAGGGTTTTTGGAACATGTCAGCTTGATCATGGAAAACGAACAGGAAGATGCCACCGAAAAGGTCAGCATCATGACACTTCACGCTGCCAAGGGTCTGGAGTTTCCGGCTGTGTTTTTACCGGGATGGGAAGATGGGTTGTTCCCCAGCCAGCGGTCGATGGATGAAAGTGGGCTAAAAGGCTTAGAAGAGGAACGGCGTCTCGCCTATGTCGGCATCACGCGGGCGGAAGAAATTTGCACGATATCGTTTGCTGCGAACCGGCGGATATTTGGCCAGTGGCAATCGGCATTACCGTCGCGGTTTGTAGACGAATTACCGCCGGAGCATGTCGAAGTTCTGACACCCCCTGGATTATATGGTGGTGGTTTTGGTGCCGCGGCGACACCCGGCACAGATGGCGTGATACGCGGATCAGGTTTGGAAGAACGTGCTACCAAGGCCGATGTTTACAATTCGCCCGGTTGGAAACGCATGACGACACGCGCTGGGCAACGCGGCATTAACCAACCGCGTGAGGCGCGTAGCGTCGTGATTGACGCCGAAGCAGTGTCAAACTTTGGTCTTGGCGATCGGGTGTTTCATCAGAAATTTGGCTACGGCGCAATTGTCGGCATCGAAGGCGAAAAACTGTCGATCGCATTTGAAAAGGCGGGCGAGAAAAAAGTTTTAGCAAGTTTTGTAACCGGCAACGATGATGTGCCCTTTTAGGTACGTTAATACCTGATTGGGGCATCAAATTCTTTATACCAGCGCCAAGCGTGTTAGCGTTGCAACAGGTCAAAAAAGTTTGAATTATACCGCGGCTACTGCAAAACCCGAACGTTGCGATGTGAGATGATGCGGAAGTTATCAGTTACTTGATCTCGAA
>JBLHMX010000121.1:0-8484 GCA_047622625.1 Paracoccaceae bacterium
ACCCAACCCAACAGATGCGTGCCGGTAATCCCTGAAAAGAAATCCGTTCGCGCGCCATATCCAGCCATTTGTGCAGATGTTTGTCATCGGGCATCAGTTCTTTGACTTTGGCATCGGTTTTGTAAAGATCTTCGGGGTCCCCTGACAGGGCCACCCAGCGAAACGGTCCGACACCGCGACAAAACAACGGGCGAATATAAGCAGGAACGAACCCCGGAAATGCAAACGCATCTTCAAGCCCTTCATCCAAAGCCACTTGCCTGATATTATTGCCATAATCCAACGTTGGCACACCGGCGTTCCAGAAATCAACCATAGCTGATACTTGCACTTTCATGCTGGCGCGCGCTGCTTTTTCCACGGCCTTTGGATCACTTTCCCGCTTGTCCACCCACTGTGCCATCGTCCAACCCTGCGGCAAATACCCGTTGATCGGATCATGGGCCGAAGTTTGATCGGTCACCATATCAGGGCGAATACCGCGGGCATAAATTTCGGGGAATATATCTGCGGCATTGCCCAAGAGACCCACCGATTTCGCCTCGCCTGCTGCTGTCCAGCGCTCGATCATTTCCAAAGCTTCATCCAGCGTTTCGGCCTTTTCGTCGACATATCGCGTGCGCTGACGAAAATCGATGCTGTCTGGGTTGCATTCCACGGCCAAGCAGCACGCGCCTGCCATGACGGCGGCCAAAGGTTGCGCACCACCCATGCCGCCAAGCCCGCCGGTCAGTATCCATTTGCCCTTTAGGCTGCCGTTATAATGTTGCCGGCCAGCCTCTACAAAAGTCTCATACGTGCCTTGCACGATGCCCTGCGTGCCGATGTAAATCCACGACCCTGCGGTCATCTGGCCGTACATCATCAAACCCTTTTTATCGAGTTCGTTGAAATGATCCCAAGTGGCCCAATGGGGCACAAGATTGCTGTTCGCAATCAACACCCTGGGCGCATCCTTATGGGTCGGGAACACCCCGACAGGTTTCCCGGATTGCACCAACAAAGTCTGGTCTTCCTCTAACGTCTTAAGGGCCTCCGTGATCCGATCAAAATCCTGCCAAGTGCGCGCCGCGCGGCCAATACCGCCGTAAACCACCAACTCATTCGGATTTTCGGCAACTTCCGCATCAAGATTGTTGTGCAACATTCGATAGGGCGCTTCGGTCGTCCAACTTTTGCAGGTTAATTCTGAACCGGTTGGGGATTTAACAACGCGCGTGTTGTGGCGTGGGTTTTGAACGTCAGACATGTGGTTTCCTTACAATTGAGGGCAATTGGCGGGCAGCAATCCACCGTCCGTCACCAGGGATTTCGCGGCCTTGATATCAATCGACATCAAACGATCATCGATCAGTGCGGGCGACACCGCGCGGATCGATGAAATATGGCCGCTAAGTGCATTGCTAGTGGTCAGGGGTGCACGCAGTTCAACGCCCTGTGCTGCAGTCAAGGCTTCAATGCCAATGATCCCAGCCAGATTTTCAGCCATTTCCAACAAGCGTCGCGCCCCATGACAGGCCATGGAAACATGGTCTTCTTGATTGGCCGAAGTTGGGGTTGAGTCGACCACCCGCGGGTTAGACAAAGCCTTGTTTTCGCTCATTAAAGCTGCTGAAGTTACTTCGGCAATCATAAGGCCGGAATTTAGGCCTGGATTTGGTGATAGAAACGCGGGCAAACCAAAAGACAGGGCCGGATCAACAAGCAGCGATATGCGCCGCTGGGCAATGGACCCAACTTCGGAAATCGCCATAGCGATCTGATCTGCAGCGAAACCCACGGGCTCAGCGTGAAAATTTCCACCCGAAATAATCGCGCCATCTGGCATGACCAAAGGGTTGTCTGTGACGGCATTTGCCTCGATTTCCAGCACCTTTGCAGCTTGGCGCATCACATCCATTGCAGCGCCCAGAACTTGCGGTTGGCACCGGATGCAATAGGGGTCTTGCACCCGCTCGTCGTCTTCGCGGTGGCTGTCACGAATTTCACTACCGTCTTGCAGATCGCGTAGATACGTCGCCGCGATAATCTGACCGGGTTGTCCGCGAAGCGCGTGAATTTCGGGCCGAAATGGTGCGCTTGATCCCATCGCTGCCTCGGTCGACATGGCGCCAGTGACCAGCGATGTTGACGAGATACGCCAGCTTTCAAACAGCCCGGCCAATGCCAAAGCCGTGGAAACCTGCGTGCCGTTAATCAGCGCCAGTCCCTCTTTTGGACCCAGTTCAATTATTTTCAATCCTGCGGCCTGCATCGCGCTTGCACCGTTTTGGGCCACACCTTCGAAATAGGCGTCACCTTCGCCAATCATCACAGCCGCCATATGCGCCAACGGGGCCAGATCGCCAGATGCACCCACAGACCCTTGCGCGGGAATTACAGGTGTTACCCCTTTGGCCAGCATATCTTGCAGCAAGGCAATTAATTCCCACCGCACACCTGACGCCCCTCGCGCCAGAGAAATCATCTTTGTTGTCATCACCAAACGCACGACATCTTCGCCAAGGGGCGCACCAATACCAGCCGAATGGCTCAGGATCAGGTTGCGTTGTAACTGCGCGGTATCTTTATGCGGAATGCGGACCGAGGCGAGTTTGCCAAACCCCGTGTTCACACCGTAAACTGGCACATTACCTGCCGCCGCGTTCATTACGATCTTATGGGCCACATCGACCCCAGCCTTACAATTTGGGTCAACGGAAACTACCGCTCCGCGATAAATCGCTTCAAGTTCGGCTAATGTTACGTGTCCGGGGTTCAGGATCATACTACCCCTCCAATAATGCGGGAATGAAGCGGGTTGAACCCGATACGATACGTAAGTTCACTGGGATGGGCCACATCCCAGATCGCCAGATCAGCGCGTTTGCCAATTTCAAGCGTACCAGTGTCATCGCCCTGCCCCAACGCAACTGCCGCTTGGCGCGTGACCCCTGCGAGGGCTTCTTCAGGTGTTAGGCGAAACAACGTCGCCGACATGTTCATCGTCAACAAAAGCGACGTTAGCGGTGATGATCCTGGATTGGCGTCCGTCGCAATGGCAATCGGCACACCCGCATCACGTAGCGCCTGAATTGGCGGCATCTGCGTTTCGCGCAGTGTATAAAATGCGCCGGGCAAAACCACAGCAACTGTTCCGGCTTTGGCCATCGCGTCGACACCCGCCTGATCCAGATATTCCAAATGGTCCGCAGACATCGCGCCATATTGCGCCGCCATTGCAGCCCCACCAAGGTTGGAAAGTTGTTCGGCATGAAGTTTCACGGACAAGCCAAGTTCAGCGGCCACATCAAATATCCGGGCTATTTGTGTCGGCGAAAAGGCAATGCCTTCGCAAAATCCATCGACTGCATCAACTAACCCTTCGGAATGGGCCTGACGCAACCCTTTGATCGCAACTTCGGTAATATAGTGATCGCTGTTCCCATCGTAATCAGACGGCAGAGCATGAGCCGCCAACCAAGACGTCACTACCCGAACCGGGCGCAGTTCAGCCAATCGTCGGGCCGCGCGCAGCATTTTAATCTCATGATCTATCGACAGCCCATAGCCCGACTTTACCTCAACCATTGCTACACCTTCAGCCAAAAGAGCATCCAGTCGTGGCAATGCTTGATGGACCAACATGTCTTCTGATGCCTCGCGCGTGGCGCGCATCGTTGAAACAATGCCGCCACCTGCCCGCGCCACGGCTTCGTAACTGGCACCGTTCAGACGCATTTCAAATTCTTGCGCGCGATTGCCGCCATGCACCAGATGCGTATGGCAATCAATCAGCGCTGGCGTCATTAATCGGCCACCCAGATCGTGAGCCAGCAATTCCGCATACTCAGCAGGCAAATCGTCCATTGCACCGACCCATACAATCCGACCTTCACGCACAACCAACGCGCCCGCTTCGATCAATCCATAGGGGTCTTGACCGACCATACATGCGATCCGGCAGTTGTTTAAAACTTGCACTGACATTTATTAGCCTCTTGTATAAATCAGACTTAATCTTATTATGTCTGCACATAATAAACTGTCAATAGGTGAAGACACATGCAAATCCTTTGGGCCAAACAGGCACTTACAGACAACGGCTGGAAAAACTCCGTGCGAATCGCAATTGGTTCGGACGGTCGCATTGCTGAAATCACAGCCGACGCGCCACAAGAAGGCCAGCAACTTGATCTGGCTTTGCCTGCACTTGGCAACCTGCATTCACATTCTTTTCAGCGCGCTATGGCAGGATTGACAGAAAGTCGTGGCGAAAACACCCAAGACAGTTTCTGGACGTGGCGAAAACTGATGTATCGGTTTTTGGATCTTTTAACGCCCGACGACATCCAGGCGATTGCCGCCTTTGTGCAAATGGAAATGCTTGAGGCCGGTTACGCCAGTGTTGGCGAATTTCATTACCTTCATCATGCAAAAGAAGGCGCGCATTATGACAACATAGCCGAGTTATCACATCGCATCTTTGCCGCCCAAAACACCACAGGAATTGGCCTCACACATCTACCTGTGCTTTACGCACAAGGTGGTTGTGACGGTCGCGCACTGCAAGGCGGGCAATTGCGGTTCAAGAATGATTTTGATGATTTCGGTCGCTTGATCCAAGCTGCTGAACCCGCCTTTAGCCAATTACCCGCAGATTGCAGAAAAGGCGTGGCGCCCCATTCGCTGCGTGCGGTTTCACGTGACATGATGGACAATCTACCCGACATCGCCGGTGACGGGCCTATCCATATGCACATCGCCGAACAAACGGCAGAAGTTACTGAAATAATTGCGCATTTGGGTGCTCGACCTGTTGAATGGCTGTTGAATATATTTGATGTAGACAAACGATGGTGCTTGATCCACGCAACACAAATGACACCTGCCGAAACCAAGGGTTTGGCCGAAAGCGGCGCGGTTGCGGGGCTGTGTTCAATCACCGAAAGCAATCTAGGCGACGGAATTTTTGATGGCGTCCGGTATTTGCAACATGGCGGCAATTTCGGCTTTGGGTCCGACAGCAATGTGCGGATTTCGCTGTCAGAAGAGATACGAACTTTTGAGTATTCCCAACGGTTGCGCGATCATAGTCGTGCGGCCCTAGCCACCGAAGATGCCTCCGCCGGTCGGCGGATATTTGAGGCTGCAAGCAAAGGCTCTGCCCAAGCTCTGGATCGCGGCACGGGCACTTTGGCGGTTGGCAATTGGGCTGACATCTTGGAAGTCCGTACTGATCACGTGGATATGGACGGCCTAAAGGGCGACACATTGCTGGACGCTTGGGTCTTCGCGCAGGATGATCGTTTGGTCAGCAATGTCTGGTCTGCGGGGCGGCATCTTGTCAAAGATGGCCAACACATCAAAAACGCGGAAATCACCAACGCTTACCGAAAAGCCATTCGCAACCTGCGCGTTGAAATCTGACATGCCGACCGCGCGCACCAACTATCAGGATATCCAATCAGAGGTGCGCCGCCGAATTCAAAGCCGGGCGTGGATACCCGGCCAGATCATCCCGACAGAAGTGGAATTAGCCGCCGAGTTCAATTGCGCAAGGGCCACAATCAACCGCGCTTTGCGTGAGCTGGCGCAAACTGGCTTGCTAGAACGACGGCGCAAACTAGGCACGCGCGTCAGCCTGAACCCAACTCGCAAAGCCACGCTTGATATTCCGATCACACGGCTTGAGATAGAAGCCTTGGGCAAGACCTATCGACACAAAGTGATTGCATCGCACGAAATACCTGCACCTGAGCATGTTGCTGCCCGCATGAACCTTGCAAGCGGGGCGCAAGTCTTGCACCTGAAAGGCTTACATCTAGCCGACGATCAGCCGTTTTTGTTTGAAGATCGCTGGGTCAACTTGATAGCCGCGCCTGGCATTTTAGATGCTGGTCTGGACAAAATCAGCGCCAACGAATGGTTGGTGCAAAATGTACCGATATCCAGTGGCGAAATCGCTTTTGGCGCCGAAGCTGCGACCAAAGATGATGCCGCAGCATTAGGCGTGCCAATCGATGCCGCTTTGTTTGTCGTGAACCGCCAAACCTGGATGGCAGTTGACGGCCAAAAAATCGCCGTGACACTGGTTCGGCTGGCCTATGTGCCCGGATATCAAATGTCGACGATGATCTGAACAGGCGGGCCCAATTTGCCAAACAGCCAAAATGGAACCGCGATAAAGCGGTGCCAACAATTTTAAGGTAAACTGAAATGGCGCGGTTGACGGGACTCGAACCCGCGACCTCCGGCGTGACAGGCCGGCACTCTAACCAACTGAGCTACAACCGCACAGAATTCTGTGTCGTGTCCTATTCGTCCAGTGGCGCGGTTGACGGGACTCGAACCCGCGACCTCCGGCGTGACAGGCCGGCACTCTAACCAACTGAGCTACAACCGCCAACTGAACGAACCAGCCCAAACCGGCTGGCGTGAAGGGGGTTTTAGGCGCGGTTATTCGGGGCGTCAAGCGGTTCTGGACGCGACATTCAAAAATCGGCGGCTGAAAGATAAAATTGCGGTTAAAGCAGCCATGAAACGACCCCTAGAATTCAGCAACTTGTCTACTTGGGGGCCGCCAGCACGGTTTGCGCGTTCTTTGACAGGCAATAAACACAGCCCTGATCGCAATCCAATTTGCCCATTTCATCCATCTCAAGCCCAAGCCAAATGCCCCGCAAAACCCGCGAGGTGATGCCATGCGTCACAATCACCGTGGGTCGGGTTAGATCGCTTAAGAAGCTTAAACAACGGGAGTGCATTTGCTCAAAGCTCTCGCCTCCGGGCACTTTGAAATGCCACGAAAAATCGCCGCTCTGTTCAAAATCGGGTATTTCAGACTGGATCTCGGCGCGCGTCTTGCCTTCGAAGTCGCCAAAATATACCTCTTTCAGGCGCGCATCGGACCGGGCGGTTAATCCGGCAAGCCGCGCCGTGCGACTTGCCCGCAATTGTGGGCTGCAAAAAGCATCGGTTTGGCCAAAATCAAGGCTAAGTTTGCCCAATAGTACGCCCTGTTGTTTTGCTTGATTTACACCCAGTTCCGTCAAAGGAGAATCTAATTGGCCCTGGAAACGGCCTTGGCTGTTCCATTCTGTCTGACCATGCCGCAGCACGTAAATGTCGGGGAATTTTTGCATTGAAATCCAACTTCGGGACGGGTGCAAAAGTTGCGAGAATTTCGGCGTGTTGTCAACGCAGTCATCCCAGTTTAACGCAAAAGGCCCCCGCAGTGATGCAGAGGCCTCAAAACTTTATGCGAACGATGTTTTTAGTCCGCTAGACGCGGCCAAAATGTACTGGCGATGAAACAAGGCCAGCGCCGTCTAGGCCGATGTCATCCAATTGTGTGACGCTCAATTTGGACAAAACCTTGCGCGTGGCGCGAACCTGGGTCCAGTTGCGAAGGGATGCCAAAAGATTGGCCTTCTTGTTGGTTAGTTCGAAAATTTCGAAAGCCCCGAAAGACACGGTGTTTGTTGCAGTGATAGTCATTTGCTCTTCCTTTTTCGTTTTTGGGCCGGCGAAATTGTCGGTCGCTAAGGAGACTGATAATCCAACATCCGCCTCACAACAAATGCTGTTTCTGCATTGCCGGAATGCGGGTATTGCATAGGTCTAACAGGCCCCAACTGACAGATGTCAATCGGGGCCTTTAGGTCGTCTAGTCTTTCAAGTTAGTCATGCGCAGATAAGGCAACACGGTTGTGAAATCGCCGAACTTCGCCTTGGCGTCCGCGTCACTCACAGTGGCCGGGATTACCACATCATCGCCGACATTCCAGTTTGCTGGTGTTGCAACACCTCGACTTGCGGCCGTTTGCAAACCATCAAGCGCGCGCAGAACCTCGGCAAAATTGCGCCCGACATTCATTGGGTACGTCATGGTCAGCTTCATCTTCTTGTCAGGTCCAATAATGAACACAGACCGAACCGTCTGGCTGTCAGCAGGCGTGCGCCCGTCTGGCATATAGGCCTCGGCTGGTAGCATGTCGAAGGCCTTTGAAACCACAAGGCCATCATCCGCAATGATCGGGAAACCAGCAGGCGCGCCACCAACTTTTTCAATGTCGCCCTTCCACTTTTTGTGGTCTTCAACACCGTCAACGGAAACACCGATAACCTTGGTCCCGCGTTTGGCCCATTCGTCCGCCAACTGGGCGACAGCACCAAATTCCGTGGTGCAAACAGGCGTGAAATCCTTGGGGTGCGAAAACAAGATCGCCCAGCTATCGCCGATCCAGTCATGCAGATTGATGCTGCCTTGGTCTGTTTCAACGGTCAAATCAGGTACGGTGTCGTTTATGCGCAGGCCCATGGCGTCGCTCCTTTATATGAATATGCACGTGAAGCCGGTCAATTGAACGTGAGTCGCCTGCCCCAAGTGTTCGATAGACTAGACCTAGTGACTGCGGACCTGCAACAGCAACTCACAGACACATATTGACGATCATGTGACTATGTGGGTGACTAAGGCCATACACCAAGATCAATCGGGGC
>JBLHMX010000122.1:0-8337 GCA_047622625.1 Paracoccaceae bacterium
ATACGAACCGCCAGCTGCCTAGATTTCCCAGCCCAGTTCTTTACAGTTGATCAGAATTTTTTCGGCTGCGTCGCTTCGCCCTGCGTTGACCGTATTTAGCTGAAGAAACCAATAGAAGTATTTGGCATAGGGCATCCGTTTTGCAAGGACATTGCGAAAAGCTCGTTCAACCCCATCTCGGTTAACGTTTTCGAATATATGATGGAAGTCTGCCTCGCCGAACAAGATTGCGGGCGTATTTTGCAACAAGCCTTTAAACGCAACGCTGGAGTTTTGTGTTACGATATAGTCGCATTCTTCGATTAGGTTGCGGATATCGCGATTGCCAAATTCCACCCGCGGATGGTCTTCAAACTCGTCTAAAGCCGTTAGTTCCTTTTTGGTATAGGTCTCGTTTGGGTGTAGCTTTAGTACTACACTTCGAAATCTGTCCTGGGCCAATGTTTTGCGGATCATTTCAATAGGTGACATGCTTTGACCGTGTCGTTTGTCTAACAGCCGGCCCTGCAAGGCTACCAAAATGCACCTGCCTCGTTTTGGCGTTTCGCCCATGTCGAACAGCAATTTTTTGCGCCAAAATCGGGAAAATTGTCGCGCCGCAGCTTCATCAATTGAAGTCGGGTCAAAATGTTTCTGTGAAATTCTGTAATCTTCACGCCACTGGGCTTTTTCGATGCGCCAAAACGGATACATATAGGCCAGCCGCACATCCAAAGCCCTATCGTGGAACGGTGTTTCCAGATGAAACAGGCTGTACCCATCGCGACTTTCGGACTCCAATCGTTCTTCTTCTGGATTTGGGTGCAAATCGACTGCAAATCCTTTGGTCTGAAATGCCGTTGTCAGAATACCAAAAAAGTTATGCTTCCCGCTGGCCACGTCTTGACGAAGGCCATCATCTAGATAAATTCCCAATCTTTGCTTGTCTGCCACTGCGCCCTCGGTCTTTTTTATCAGCCTAGAAGTTATAGCCAATTCAAACAAGCCGATGGTTGTTTCCTGCTTGTGAAACTTCCATATAGGCATCGTAGGATCAATTGATTGAGGGTTTAATGTCAGAGTCCACGAAGTTTCCCGGTTGGCACGGCACAACAATCATCGCCGTAAAGAAAGACGGTAAAGTTGCAGTCGTTGGTGACGGTCAGGTCAGTTTGGGTCAGACGGTTATCAAGGGTTCAGCGCGCAAAGTTCGGCGGATTTCGCCAGGTGGATTTGATGTTGTTTGTGGCTTTGCCGGATCAACCGCTGATGCATTTACATTGCTGGAACGGCTTGAAGCGAAACTTGAGGCCGCCCCCGGCCAGCTGGCGCGCGCCTCTGTTGAGCTGGCAAAAGATTGGCGTATGGATAAATACCTGCGAAATCTTGAAGCCATGTTGATCGTAACCGACGGCAAAGATTTGTTCGTGATAACCGGCGCAGGTGACGTGTTAGAACCTGAACACGATGTTGCAGCCATTGGATCTGGTGGCAATTTCGCCTTGGCAGCCGCTCGGGCCATGTCTGACAGCACAAGTTCAGCAGAAGAAATCGGCCGCAAGGCATTGTCGATTGCAGCTGAAATTTGCGTTTACACAAATGGTAACCTGACAGTGGAAGTGATCGGTGAATGACTGACCTAACCCCCCGCGAGATTGTTTCAGAACTTGATCGTTTTATTATCGGCCAGCAAGATGCCAAACGAGCCGTCGCTGTAGCGCTGCGTAACCGTTGGCGGCGCAAGCAATTAGGCGATGATCTGCGTGACGAAGTGTATCCAAAGAACATTCTAATGATCGGGCCAACAGGTGTTGGCAAAACCGAAATTTCTCGACGTTTAGCGAAGCTGGCAAATGCGCCATTCATCAAGGTCGAGGCCACGAAGTTCACCGAGGTCGGATATGTTGGACGTGATGTCGAACAGATTGTGCGCGACCTTGTAGATAGCGCCATTTTGTTGGTCAAAGAAAACCGCCGGGAAGATGTGAAAGCCAAAGCCTATGAAAGCGCGGAAAGCCGTGTGATTGATGCGCTGGCCGGAACGGATGCCCGCGACGCCACACGCGAAATGTTTCGCAAAAAGCTGCGCGACGGGCTGTTGGACGATAAAGAAATCGAACTTGAGATTTCTGATGCCACAAACCCAATGCAAATGTTTGATGTTCCAGGCCAACCCGGGGCGGGCATGGGCATGATGAACATAGGTGAAATGTTCGGCAAGGCCCTTGGTGGGAGAACTCAGCGCAAGAAAATGAAGATATCTGACAGCTATGCACTGTTGATCGCGGAAGAAGCCGACAAACTTGTCGACCAAGATGCCGTGACCCGTGAGGCAGTAACCGCCGTTGAAGAAAGTGGTATCGTTTTTCTGGATGAAATCGACAAAGTTTGCGCCCGCGCTGACGCCCGTGGTGCCGATGTTTCACGTGAAGGTGTGCAGCGCGATTTACTGCCGTTGATTGAAGGCACAACCGTTTCAACAAAACATGGTCCGGTCAAAACCGACCACATTCTGTTTATTGCGTCTGGTGCTTTCCATATTGCCAAGCCGTCGGACCTGTTGCCTGAACTTCAAGGTCGTCTGCCAATAAGGGTTGAATTGCGCGCCCTGACCGAAGATGATTTTATCCGTATTTTGACCGAGACTGATAATGCTTTAACACGCCAATATACAGCATTGATGGCCACCGAGTTGGTCGAAGTTACATTCACCAAAGACGGCATCAAGGCTTTGGCGCACATTGCGGCCGAGGTAAATCAATCGATTGAAAACATTGGTGCGCGGCGTCTTTATACAGTGCTGGAACGGGTGTTCGAAGAACTTAGCTTTGCGGCGCCTGATCGCGGTGGCGACAAAATAACTGTTGATGCTGATTTCGTTGAAGCGAATTTGGGCGAACTGTCCCGGTCGGCCGATCTAAGTAGGTATGTTTTGTAACAGACGCGGTCTTTTTCCACTCGCCCTCCCGCTAAAACCCTGCGCATGGTCAACCTTATGCGCTTGCTTGAATTCATCACCACTAACAAACAATGGCTCTTCGCAGGGGCGTTGATATCGTTTGGGTCATCGTTTGGCCAAACGTTCTTTATCTCGATTTTCGCTGGCGAGATCATGGCGGAATTCAGCCTGACAGATGGTCAGTGGGGTGGGATCTATTCAGTCGGTACGTCGGCGTCGGCAATTGTCATGCTTTATGGCGGGACACTATCAGATCGATTTCGCGCACGATCATTGGCATCGGTAGTTTTAATCTTACTTGCAGCAGCCTGCCTGTTTATGTCGCGCATTCCCGGGGCCTGGGCCTTGCCTTTTGCCATTTTCGCACTTCGTTTTACAGGCCAGGGAATGATTTCCCATATTGCAGCGGTCGCAATAGCCAGATGGTTTGCTTTGGCACGGGGCAAGGCGTTGGCAATTACCGGCCTTGGGTTTTCCATGGGCGAGGCCCTATTGCCAATCCTTTTTGTTAGCCTATTGGCGTTTACGCCTTGGCGGTCGCTTTGGTTAATTGCAGCCATCGCATCATTGGCGCTAATTCCGCCTTTGTTAATGCTCTTGAAAACGGAACACACACCGCAATCAATGGCACAAGAGCGAAACACGGCCGGCATGAACAACAAACATTGGGATCGAAAAGCCACGTTATCGCACTGGCTGTTTTGGGTGATGATCCCGTTGATTACTGCACCGGGAATTTTTAGCACGTCATTGTTTTTTCAACAGGTGCATTTGGCGGAAGGCAAGGGATGGGAGCACGCCCATTTTGTGGCCCTTTTTCCGATGTACACATTGACAACTATCGCGGCAATGTTTGCCTATGGCTTTGCCATCGACAGGTTTGGTTGTCGTCGGTTGATGGCGACTTTATTGATACCGATGGCATTGGCTTATATGGTGATTGGTCTTGGCAATACGCTGACCAGTGCCGCTCTTGGCTTTTTTCTTATGGGCTTGATGCAAGGTGGGGCTGCCACATTATTTGTTGCCTTTTGGCCAGAGTTTTACGGTACCAGAAACTTGGGTGCCGTAAAATCACTTGCCACTTCTTTGATGGTTTTTGGATCGGCTCTTGGACCAGGTATCAGTGGGGCTTTGATTGATTATGGGATTCAGTTTCAAGATCAAATGGTCGGTTACGCAATCTATATACTAGCGATCTGCGTCCTGACATATTTTGCGATGCGTAAACTTGCGGCCACAATGCCGGTTAGCGCTGACGCCTAAGATAAACATAAAATGCACCACCGCCGCCATGTTTTTGTGTTGCTTGGGTAACCTGTAAAATCATTGGCGCGAGAGGCGCCATCGCTAACCACTGCGGAACCTGCTGTTTTAGAATTCCACGTCGTGTAGGCATAAATCCGTCACTATCATCAACGATTTTTCCCTTACCTGTAATCACCAGAAGTAACCGCTTGCCAGAACCATGTGCCGCACGAATAAATCCATTGAGTGCTGGATGTGCCTGCGCCAGGGTCATTCCGTGCAAGTCAATCTTGCCATCAACCGCCAGCTTACCCTTTTTCAGACGGTCAAAGTTTCGTTTATCCATATTTGGCGACGTTGGTGCGTTGTTCATGCCTAGATCGGGGGTTAGGCGCTTCAACACTTTTGGTGCGTTTGCTATTTGCCCAATCTGAAATGGCCGCAACAGATCCGGGCTTGGTAAAGGTCGGTTTTGCGGCGACTCCAAAACTTGCGCAAATGCAGCAAGCGGAACCTTTAAGCGCGTTGTTTTTTCAACCGCTCGATGCCACAGCGCCTGTTCATCTTCGGTTAAATCTCGCTTGCCGGACTTGCGCGCCATTTGATTAATTCTCTGGAACTAATCTATGGGCAATTGCGACAGGCAACAGCACAACCATGCGCCCGCTGTCTTTGGTTTGCCCCGCCAACTTACCAGCCGCCACGCCAGTTCCAAAAAATATGTCAGCGCGCTGTGGGCCCTTGATAACCGAGCCGACGTCCTGCGCAATCATCAAGCGTCGCATCGTATTTAGCCCGCCTTTTTCAATCCAGACTGGTGCGCCCAGTTGCACGAATTTCGGGTCAACAGCGATGGATCGCATTGCTGTAATTGGTCGATCAAGCGCGCCGCGCGGTCCGGTGTCTGTGGGTGAAACTTTCAATCTGCGAAAAAAGACATAGGAAGCATTATGCTGCAAGGCCTCGATCCCCTGTTCGGGATTTCGCTTAACCCAGGCCCGTATCCCACCAATAGATGCCGATTTGAGATTGATCAAACCCTTGCGCACCATTTCTCCAGCGGCTGATCGGTAGACATGACCATTCTCACCAGCATAGCCGACGCGAATTGTATTTCCGTTCGTTAGGTTAATCCGGCCAGATCCTTGGATATGCAGGTAGTAGGCTTCGACCGGATCATCCACATAGGCGATTTCAAGCCCCTTATGCTTAAGCGCGCCATTGTCGATTTCGGCACGCGTAAGTTCCGGGTCTTTGGGTGTAAGGTTTTTAGGTTTTGTATAGATCGGGTATTGGTATTTCCCAACTTTATAAAGCGAACCGTCTAGTTCAGGTTCGAAATATCCAGTGAACAATGCCTTGTGATCTGGCGATACCACAACCGGGATAAACAAGGTTTCAAAAAAGCCCTTCGCACTTGGGTTTGTGGCCGCATATTCGCAAATAGGCGCCCACTCTATTGCTGATATATCCTGACAAGACTGCAGGAACGCCGCCAAAGCTTCGGCGTGGTTGTCAGTCTCCCAACCAAGAAGATCGCCATAATCTATAATCTGGTAATTGGGGCCAGCCTGCGCCGTGCCTATCGTGACCGCAAGCGTTGCTGCCACCAATAGCTGTTTGACCAGCCTCATCCGCCTGTGGAAACCAGCTGCCAATTGGGATCATTACTTCCCATAATCCGCGCAAACGACCATACGTCTTTTTGGCGTTTAACTTCGTCTGGATTGCCTTCGACGATTTCGCCTGCTTTATCGCGAACAACCGATGTAATTTCAGCCACAAATTTGATAGTAACTTCGCCTTCATTGGTTTTGCTGTTAAAATCAGCATTTGTTAGTTTAAGTTCGCGGATGCCAATGAACGATGCGTCAACACGCAGTCCTTCGGCTTCTCGGGCTTCAATGACGCTGGCAAAGCTGGTGAACACGTCATCAGACAGAAACTGCTTAAGCGTGTCTTTGTCTGAGTTTTCAAACGCCATCAAAATCATTTCATAAGCGCCACTTGCGCCTGACAAAAATTCGGTCACGCTGAAATCCCGTTCAATGGATTTCATTTGCGTCAAGGCTTTGCCCGATGTGCTGTTCGCGTCGATGTGATCGTTAATATCCGGATCAACACCGCCTTCGATAACTTCAAATTCAGGCCGCGTGCGGGAAGGGCCGTCTTGGCCATTCACTGGCGTTTCTTTCTCAAAGCCTTCGCGGGTTCCCAGAACATTTCGCAACCGGAGAACCAAAAACAGGGCGATCCCGGCCAGCACGAGTAATTGGATAACAGAGGATGACATTTGGGTGGCTCCTGATTCTTTTTTGGCCCAATCATGGTAACTGGGCTAGTTTGCACATATGTATGACAGGCTTGGGGTCAAGTCTACCGCAGGCGAGCACACGAAAGGATGAGGATTACGCAATGTGGTTATTTTTGATATTTGTATTGGTTCCAATCATTGAAATCGGCTTGTTCATTCAGGTCGGAGGCGCGATTGGCCTATGGCCGACTTTGTTGATTGTCATTCTGACAGCCTTTGTTGGCACATCTTTAATGCGTGCACAGGGCATTATGACGTTGAACAGACTGCAAAATTCACTGTCTGACGGTACAAACCCCGCTGATCCAATCGCCCAGGGCGCAATGATTCTTGTGGCCGGCGTATTGTTACTGACACCAGGATTTTTCACTGACGCGATGGGTTTCGCGCTGCTTATACCGCCTGTGCGGGTGCTGATTATTAAGTGGGCGTCATCACGCATTTCGTCGGGTGGGTTTTCCTTCGCAACATCCACGCGAAACCATCCACAAGATCCGGCTGCATCTGGTCATGTTATTGATGGCGAATACTCTGTTGCCGATGACGAAAATACCACTGATTCGAAAAATCCATCTGGCTGGACAAAGCATTGATAAGGAACCGATTTCTTTGATTGTCCCAACTTGCCTGACCTGTTAGTCGTTGCGCCGGAAATCAAATCAATATTCAGGAGCTACTAATGGCTGACGAAAACAAAACAGATGCGCCCGCGCCCGAAGTCCAAGCGCCTAAAATGCAAGTGCTTGGCCAATTTATCCGCGATATGTCGTTTGAAAACGTCGCGGCGCAAAAGGGATACGAGGGCAACACGCAGCCTGATATTCAGGTTCAGGTAAACCTGGATGCGCGCAAACGCGAAAAGGACGGCAATTTCGAAGTCATCCTAAAGCTGAATATCGAGTCCAAAAGCAAAGAAATGGACGAGGTACTGTTTATCTTGGAAATCGAATACGCTGGCGTTTTTAGCATCGAAAATGTTCCTGACGACCAAATGCATCCGTTTTTGATGATCGAATGCCCGCGCATGATTTTCCCGTATCTGCGCCGCATCGTTGGTGACATTACACGCGACGGTGGTTACCCGCCGCTTAATCTGGAAAACATCGATTTCCTTGCGCTTTACCGCAACGAAATACAGCGCCGTGCCCAAGCAGAAAAAGCCGGTCAACCGATCGCTTAATCTGATTGATTAAACTTTGGCCAAAGCGCGTCCTCGCCAAGGTTCGAAACAAAATCTTTATGCCGTCCCAGTTCCTGTTCTGTCAGGCGGGGCGGCAATTTTGTTGGGCGCGCACCTGGTTTCCAAGCGTCGTCATTCGATTGATTTGCCCCTGAGGATTGAAGGTTGTTAGATAAAACCAAATCCGGTTGGCGCCCACCGATTAATTCAAGATAAACTTCGGCCAACAATTCAGAATCCAATAACGCGCCGTGTTTTTCGCGACTGGAATTGTCCACCGTGAACCGACGACAAAGTGCATCTAACGAATTTTGCGCGCCCGGGAACTTTCGACGCGCGATTTCAAGCGTATCAATCGCTTGATCCATTGGTAGTTTTGACCGCCCAACCCAATCAAGTTCAGCATTAAGGAATTTCATATCAAAACTAGCATTGTGAATAATCAATTTGGAGTCGCCAATAAACTCGATAAAGTCGCTGGCTATGTTCTTGAATACTGGCTTGTCGCGCAGAAACTCATCACCCAGTCCATGAACCGCAAATGCATCGGCAGGCATTGCGCGTTCTGGGTTGATATATTGGTGATAGATTGCGCCAGTTGGCATGTGGTTCATAAGCTCAATCGCACCGATTTCAACAATGCGGTCACCCGATTTT
>JBLHMX010000123.1:0-8271 GCA_047622625.1 Paracoccaceae bacterium
CTGGCCTTGGGCGAAATTCCGGCGTTGTTCACCAAAGCGTCCAACTTACCGTCGATCAACTTGCTGCGAATAACCTCGATCGCCTCGATGGTTTTGTTCGGGTCTGCCAAATCAATCTCGATATGGTTATCAGCACCGCCCGGCCACGGACATTTGTCTGAAAAAGGCATGCGCGAACAGGTTAAAACGCGCCAACCTCGATCTGAAAACAGCTTTACGGTCGCATGTCCGATGCCGCGACTGGCCCCCGTTAGCAACAAGGTTTTCTGCCGTTCTGGCTTGCCCATAATCATCCCTTTTGGTTAAGTCCTTCATGTTTTGCATTTCAACCCAAGTTCGCCAAGCGCTAACATTCTTGGGCTTGGCAAAATTCGCCCAAACGCGTACCAATTTGCGAAAGCCAAGAGGGTCCTGAAATGGAGAAGCAAACCGCTATGAAACGTGACTGGATCGGTACAGCCCGGACATTAAGCGAAGCTTTGCCTTATCTGCAGCGCTATGATGGCGCGAATATCGTGGTTAAATTCGGTGGCAATGCAATGGGCGACGACGACGCGATGAACACGTTCGCGCGCGATGTGGTTTTGATGCAGCAAATCGGCGTCAACCCGATCATCGTGCACGGTGGCGGGCCGATGATTAACGAAATGTTAACGCGACTTGAAATCAAGTCTGAGTTTGTTAACGGCAAGCGAGTAAGTGACGCAGCAACGGTTGAAGTGGTTGAAATGGTTCTGTCAGGCCGGGTTAACAACCGTATTGTGCAAGCCATCAACGATCAGGGTGGCAAAGCCGTTGGCCTGTCTGGAAAAGACGCCAATTTGTTAGTCTGCGATTTAGTCGATCCAGCTCTTGGGTTAGTTGGTGATCCAACCGATGTCGACCCAGGCGTTTTGACTGATTTGGCCGCTTCTGGCTACATTCCGGTGGTCGCCCCGCTTGGTGTTGGCCGTGATGGTGCCACGCTTAACATCAACGGCGATACGGTTGCCGGCGCAATCGCGGCTGCCATGAACGCCGATCGATTGTTATTACTGACGGATGTATCAGGCATCAAAAATGCCAAAGGCGAGGTCGTTACCCGCATGGACCCGGATCAAGTGCGCGCCATGATTGCAGATGGCACGATCTCGGGCGGGATGATTCCCAAGGCTGAAACAGCACTTGCGGCAATTGAAGGCGGCGTCAGGGCCGTGGTTATTCTTGATGGCCGCGCCCCAAATGCGGCGTTGCTCGAGTTGTTCACAGATCACGGCGCGGGCAGCCTAATTCGCGCCTAATTACGGTACACATTGGCGCGAACGCTGGCTTGCCGCCTTGCGTCACACCGCTGCAAAGGCCAAGTTTCATTCATGGAACATGAAACAACCCTCCGCCTGTCGGTTTTTGTCGGCCTTTTCGCATTATTTGCGACCATTGAACGACTTGCCCCGCGCAAGGCCTTGACCCAAAAACGCCCATTACGTTGGTCAACCAATTGGCTGTTAGTCGTTGCTGGCGCGTTAACCGTAAATCTGATGGCCAAAGTCTTGCCGTTCATCGCCGTCGGTGCAGCAATTGATGCAAGCAGCAAAGACTGGGGGCTGTTTAACAACATCGCCTTGCCCAGCGTGATCGAGGTTATTCTGGCGATTGTAATTCTTGATTTTGCCATTTGGTTCCAACATCTAATTACCCATAAAATCCCTTTACTGTGGCGATTCCACCGGGTTCACCATGCCGATCGCGATATTGATGTCACGACCGCCTTGCGGTTTCATCCTGTTGAAATTGCATTTTCGATGCTGTTGAAAATCGGCTTGGTTTATCTGCTGGGCCCAGCGGCAGTTGCCGTGATCTTGTTTGAAATCATGCTGAACGGCACGGCACTGTTTAATCATGCCAATATTCGACTTCCGTTGGGGTTGGATGTCGCTCTGCGCACGATATTGGTCACGCCTGACATGCACCGCGTTCATCATTCGGTTATTCGGGCCGAACATAATAGCAATTACGGGTTTGCGTTGGCCATTTGGGATCGAATTTTCAACACCTATGTCGCGCAACCCAGCAAAGGACACGACGACATGACAATTGGCCTTGAATGGCAGGATAAGAAACCCAATCGTATTGACTGGGCGTTGGCCCTGCCGTTCTTTCGCAAATGAAATACGCTCAGATTGAAGCCGCTTGCCTTGAGCAGGGCTTGGCGATTTTCGGCGCGTTTCACACAGTTGAGGCAGACAATGCCCCTAAAGGCTGCCAAACGCTGATCTTACTCGGGCCACACGAGCCTGGATTTTGGCAGCGCATCACAAGCAGCCCTGAATACGCACAGGCTGACCCCATTGATCGCTGGTCAACCCGCGTTGTTGGCCAACTAGCAACAGATCTGGACGCCGCCGCAATCTTCCCGTTTGGCGGACCACCCTATCAGCCGTTTGTGTCTTGGGCGATGCGTTCAGGCCGGGTTTGGCAGTCGCCTGTTGCATTGATGGTGCATGACACCTCTGGCATGTTTCTGTCATATCGCGGCGCGCTGGCCTTTCAAGAACGATTGGATATCCCTGCGGCCAACGCCGCTTCGCCTTGTGAAACCTGTGCAGACCAGCCCTGCTTGACCGCCTGCCCCGCCAGCGCCCTGACAGCAGAAGGCTATGATTTGGCCGCCTGCCACCAGTGGTTAGATGGTCAGGGGCTCGATACGTGCCTTTCTAGCGGTTGTTTGGTTCGTCGTGCTTGCCCAATCAGTCAAAGCTATGGCAGGTTGGACATCCAGACCGCTCATCATATGCGGGCTTTTCACAAAGGGTAGTGCATGAAACGATTGATCCTTGTCCGCCACGCTAAATCTAGCTGGTCAAATGCAGATATTTCAGACAAGGATAGGCCGCTAAACGATCGCGGGCGCGCGGCGGCGACCAAAGTTGGTGGCTGGTTGGCATCGGAAAAATTGCAACCAGACCAGGTAATCTCGTCTTCAGCACAGCGGTGCCGCGAAACCTGGGATGGGATCGCACCCAGCTTAAGTGACGTGCAAGACATCGCGTTCGAAGATTTCTTGTACCTGCCAACCTCACAAGAAATGCTAAGCGTTTTGACCACTGCCAGCGGCGATTGCGTTTTAATGTTGGGTCACATGCCTGGCATCGGTGACTTCGCCCGCGAGTTGCGGCGCGACCCCCCGCCCATGCACGAGATTTTTGGCAAATACCCGTCCGGCGCGGTTACCGTTCTAGATTTCAGGGTAGATAGCTGGAGCGAAGTACAGCCGGCAACAGGGGTATTCCACGCCTACGTGACACCGAAAGAGCTTTGAAAAGCTAGCGCGCTAGCGGCGTGACACACCAATTCGCCAACAAAGAACCCCGACCAAAAGGCCAGGGTTTTTCAGTTCTTGCACTAAGTTCTAGCAGAAATTAGTGGCCCAATATCTGACTTAGGAACAGTTTTGTGCGATCCGATTGAGGATTGTTAAAGAACTCTTCCGGCTCGTTCTCTTCCACAATTTGACCCGCATCCATAAAGATCACTCGGTTCGCCACCTGACGGGCAAAACCCATTTCGTGGGTCACGCAGATCATGGTCATGCCGTCTTCGGCAAGTTCGACCATGATATCCAGAACCTCTTTAATCATCTCTGGGTCAAGCGCCGATGTTGGCTCATCAAACAGCATAATGCGCGGTTTCATGCACAGGCTGCGGGCAATCGCGACGCGCTGCTGTTGACCACCAGAAAGCTGACCCGGGAACTTGTCTGCCTGTTCTGGAATCTTAACTTTCTCCAGATAATGCATCGCAATTTCTTCGGCTTCCTTTTTGGGCGTATTACGCACCCAAATTGGCGCCAGTGTCAGATTGTCCAAAATCGACAGATGCGGGAACAGGTTAAAGTGCTGAAACACCATGCCAACTTCGGACCGGATCGTATCAATGTTTTTCAGGTCTGATGACAATTCAGTCCCGTCCACAATGATCTGGCCCTCTTGGTGTTCTTCCAGTGCATTGATGCATCGGATCAGCGTGGATTTACCGGACCCTGACGGCCCACAAACCACAATCCGTTCACCCCTTTGAACTGTCAGGTTGATATCTTTCAAAACATGAAAGGTGCCATACCATTTGTTCATATTGCCGATTTGAATAGCGACCTCGTCGGACACTTTCATTTGGCTGCGATCTATTTCGCGTTCTGCTGCTTGAGACATTTTTTAATGCTCCTTTTCTTTAGTGTCCGGTTTGAAGCTTGCGCTCCAGATACATGGAATAACGTGACATCCCGAAACAGATCACAAAGAACATGGCGGCAATAAAGCCGTACAGTTCCCAGATAATTCCGTTCCATTCCTGATTGGCGCGAATAGCCCCTGAAAGGCCAAGCGGGTCAAGCAGACCGATGATCGAAACCAGTGTCGTGTCTTTGAACAGACCGATAAAGGTACTGACGATACTTGGGATCGTGATCTTCAAAGCTTGCGGCATAATAATCAGCCGCGTCGCCTTCCAATAATCAAGACCCAAAGCATCAGCTGCCTCATATTGTCCCTTAGGCAAAGCAGCCAGACCACCCCGGATCACTTCAGCCATATAGGCCGAGGCAAACAAGGTCACCATGATCATCACACGCACAATAAGGTCAAAGTTTGTCCCCGGTGGCATGAAGTAGTTCAACAGCGTTGATGCCACAAACAACAAGGTGATCAGCGGCACGCCACGAATGAACTCGATAAAGCCCACACAGATCGTTTTGACTACGAACAAGTGTGATTGCCGCCCAAGCGCCAGGAAAATCCCAATCGGTAGGGAAAATGCAATCCCGGTAACGCCAATAATAATGGACAGCATGAAGCCACCAAATCTGGAGCTTTCAACAGCCTCGATGCCAAGTGGGATCACGCTGTGGACACCGTTTGCAACACTTGCTGCAAAGAACAACCACCACACAATCGGTGCAATTGCAGCAACGATCATTGCGCCCAAAGAGCCGATCATATCGGGCAAGAAACGCGCAGCTGCATAAGACCATGCAAATCCGGTCATAATGGAAATCGGCATCCAAAAAGAACCGCCCCACAACATCCAGAACGCAAGGAACGGGAATATAGCCGTAAAGATCAGCATCTTACGCGGTAGGTTTGCAAACAATACTGGTGCAATTGCGACGAACATCAAAACGAACGCCAGCGATGGTCGCCAATAGAGGTCGCTAGGATAAAACCCAAACAAAAGCTGATTATAGCGCTCTCGGATAACGGCCCAACATGCGCCCTCTGCATGATCGCCATAGGCCAGGCTAATCACTTCGCGACATTCCTTCAACGAGTTGGCAGTCCAGCTTGATTGAAACACCCACGGCAGAATGCCTGCCAATAAGTTGTAGACAACCACGACTGAAATGATCGTCAGTGTTGAATTTAGAACACTTGAGAACAAGTTCTCACGTGCCCATTTTACCGCGCCCGCTTGCCCAAGAGGTGGCTCTTTTTCTGGCAACATCTCGGTGCGGACATAAGATACGTCTGACATATTACCGCTCCCTCATTTTAATGGATTCATTATACCAGTTCATTAGAAGCGATACGGTGATCGAAATCGACAAATAAGCCGCCATCAACAACATCAGGCTTTCCATCTCGCGACCCGTTTGGTTCAACGTGATGCCACCCAACGTACCCGTGATATCCATGTATCCAACCGCAATCGCCAAAGACGAGTTTTTGGTCAGGTTAAGATACTGGGAAATCATTGGCGGGATGATCACGCGCAAAGCTTGAGGCAGAATAATCAGCGTCATTGTGCGCCCGGGCCGAAGCCCCAAAGCAAACGCCGCTTCCGACTGGCCCTTTGAAATCGCTTGAATGCCCGAACGAACAGTTTCCGCGATGAACGCCGCGGTATACAGCGACAACGCTAACCAAAGTGCGATCAGGGAATTCCGCATATGGAACCCGCCCGTAAAGTTGAAACCCTTCAGTTCTGGGTATTGCAGGCCAATTGGCTGCCCCATTATGAAAAAGATCAGAAGCGAAGGTACGGCAAAGATCGCTAGTTTGATCCACAGCGTCGGCAGTATCTCACCCGTCGATTCTTGGCGTGCCTTGGCCCAACGTCCAAAGAACCAAATACCGGCAATCGAAAGCAGAAACACAATTACCACAATCGTCGAGCCGTCAAAGAACAAAGGCTTGGGTATATAGAACCCGCGATTGGTCAAAGCAACGGAATCGCTAAACAACATGGAAGCTGTGGCGTTGTCGCCTCGAAAGTTTGAAGGCTTGGGTAGGGTTTCGATGAAGATAGCCATAGCCAAAACGATCCAAAGCAACACTGGAACATTCCGCAGCGTTTCGATGTAAACCGTCATAAGGCGCGCAACGACCCAGTTGCTGGACAGGCGTAGAACACCGACCAAAACACCAATGACGGTGGCAGTCAGACAACCCAACACCGCAACAAGCAGCGTATTTAACAGGCCGACAATTGCAGCCCGACCGTGGGTGCGGGTCGAATCATATTCGATCAGTCTTTGGTTAATATCGTACCCAGCTGGATCGGATAGAAATCCAAACCCAAGTGGTTTGCCTAAGGCGGCCAAATTGGTCGCGGCGTTGTTAGCAAGCCAGGCAATGCCCAGCATAAATAAGATTAAGGCGATGGTTTGAATGGTCAGCGAACGATATCTCGTATCGTACAACAGCTGACTTATTCGGAATCCACTCTGTGGTGGTTCGGCAATGGCAGCCATAAAACTGCTCCCCCCTGTGATTATTTCGGGATGCACTTACCTCGAGGATCGCAACTGCCCTCTTTCAGGAATACATCTAGGTACACGAATGTGCAGATACGAAAAGGGCGCGATCTAGATCGCGCCCTTTTCTTATTATTCCAACCTAGCGGAAAGGTGGGGAGTAGATCAAACCACCGTCTGCCCACTGAGCGTTAAGCCCGCGAGATAGGCCAATGGCAGTCGACTCACCGATGTTGGTTTCGAAGATTTCGCCATAGTTACCAGCAACGGCGATCGCGGCCTTAGCCCAACCAGCGTCCAGACCCAGCATCGCGCCCAAAGTACCTTCGGTACCCAACAGACGGTTGATTTCTGGGTTGTTGGTGCCGTTTGACATTTCAGCCAAGTTGGCAGACGTCACGCCCAGCTCTTCAGCTGTGATTAGCGCGTTCAAAGTCCAACGAACAATATCGCCCCACTGGTCGTCGCCATGGCGAACGAGTGGGCCCAAAGGCTCTTTCGAAATGATTTCTGGCAGCAATGTATGCGCGTCAGGATCTTCAAAAGCAGCACGTGTCGCAGCCAGACCCGAAGCGTCTGTTGTGTACACGTCGCAAGCGCCGGCAAGATACTGCTGCTGAGCTTCAGCATTAGTTTCGATTGGCACAGGCTCATAGGAGATGTTGTTTGTGCGGAAATAGTCAGCCAAGTTCAGCTCGGTTGTTGTACCAGTTTGGATACAAACAGTTGCGCCGTCCAAGTCTTTAGCCGAAGACACACCTAGTTCTTTTGGAACCATGAAGCCCTGACCATCGTAGTAGTTAACGCCTACGAAAGTGAATTTCAGGTCAACATCGCGCGAGAAAGTCCAAGTGGTGTTACGCGCAAGCATGTCGATTTCGCCGGAAGCCAACGCTGTAAAGCGTGTCTTACCAGTTGTTGGTGTGAACTTAACAGCGCTAGGGTCACCCAAAACTGCAGCCGCAACCGCACGACAAACTGATACGTCGAAACCGCTCCAGTTACCGCTTGCATCCGGGAATGCAAAGCCAACTAGACCAGAGGAAACGCCGCACTGAAGGAAGCCCTTCGCTTTGACGTCGTCAAGTGTACCGGCAGACGCCATACCAGCTGCAAGACCTGCAACTGTTAGCGCTCCTAGAAATATTGATTTATTCATTTTGTTACCTCTTCCTGATGTTCCGTTCTTTTGCGAACGGTTACCTAATCTTTTTGATTAGAATCGAAATTTACCTGGAAGCAGTGTAACTCCCAGTGGACGAGAGTGTGGTCAATATTGGTACATTGGGTCAAGGGTACATTTACAAGTTAACCATAGGTAAACCGTCCGAATCCCATGGTTTTGGTGCAATTTCGCGTGTTTTGAACCACGAAGGTGTCATTTACGACAGAATCAGAAACAATCCCCGACATCCGCGCTATTTAGCTGACCAACCCAAAAAACCGAAATGCATCCAAAAATTCTTGCCGCTTTTTTGCTTCAACAACCTCGGCGTCTTCATCCGCGCCCCATTGTTCAGCCTGCCATATTTCATCGACTTGCG
>JBLHMX010000124.1:0-8246 GCA_047622625.1 Paracoccaceae bacterium
CCTTTACCTGCCGAAATCTGATATTGTTTGGCGTGAAGATCCCCATGGTGATCGCCGCCTACAGGTCAAGAACATTGTTGATCTTGCAGTTAGCCAAGCCGCCCTTAACTTAGATGGCGGCGAGGCAGTCTATCTTGATATCGACGTAAAGCGTTTTCACGCGCTCAGCCAAAAGGCCCGTGCATCGGTTGGCGGTCAGCATACCATCTTGTTTGACGTCACTGTGCGTGATGTTGCCACGAACTTGGAACTGGTCGGACCGGTTTCCGTTGAAATCAAACTTAAAGCCTTTGGCGGGCAAAAGGCTATTGATGCCGAAATCATGGGCGATACCCAGAAAGTTCGGATCACCCGCGAAATTACAAGCGCAATGCGCATATATTTGGGCGCATAAGGGCTTTCCGCCCCGTTACGAACGCGCTAGGTGCAAGGGATGACCGACCCTTCTCCATTACCAGTTATTCGTATGCGGCCCAACAAATCCCCTCAAAGGATAAGATTTGGCGCGCCGTGGATTTTCAAAGATGAAATCGTTCTTGATCGGCGTGCGCGCAAGCTGTCGGCTGGATCAATTGTCGAGCTGCAAGCCAACGATGGCGAACGGTTGGGCTTGTGCGCTTTTAACGCTGACAGCCGAATTTCATGTCGGATGTTGGATCGTGATTTAGACGCTGATATCGGGCCTGAGTGGTTGCAAAGCCGTTTGCAGACCGCGCTTGATCTTCGCGCGCGCCTGTTCCCAGAGCCGTTTTATCGCCTGATCCACGCCGAGGCCGATGGCCTGCCGGGTGTTATTATTGACCGCTACGGCGATGTCGCCGTAATTCAGCCAAATGCAGCTTGGGCCGATACACGAATTGAAGAACTGTCAGAAGCGCTTGTTTTGGTCACTGGTGTCACCACAGTTGTCAAAAATGGCGCAAGTCGGGCACGTAAATTGGAAGGACTGCCTGAAGAAGTCGTTGTCATTAAAGGCAAAATCGATGGTCCCGTGCCAGTTCTAATGAACGGCGCTACTTATTTTGCCGATGTTTTAGGCGGCCAGAAAACAGGCTTGTTCTTTGACCAACGCTATAACCATGCATTTGCCGCTGGCTTGGCAAAAGACCAGTCAGTTCTTGACGTCTTTTCGCATGTAGGTGGCTTTGGGTTGGCAGCGCTTGCCAATGGGGCGAAATCGGCATTGATGATCGACGGTTCCGCCCCGGCGCTGGAATTGGCTGCAAAAGGTGCCGAGGCATCTGGGCATACAGATAAGTTCGCATCAACCAAGGGCGACGCTTTTGATATGATGGCTGAAATGGCGAGCCAAGGGCAGAAATTCGGCCTTGTGGTTTGTGATCCACCTGCCTTTGCACCAGCAAAACCAGCGCTTGAAGCCGGTCTTCGGGCCTATGAACGCGTCGCACGCATGGGGGCATCTTTGGTTGAACCCGGCGGTTACCTGGTTGTGTGTTCGTGTTCGCATGCTGTTGATTTGGCACGGTTTCGTGAAGTTTCAATTCGCGGCATCGGCAAGTCTCGCCGCACTGCCCAATTGATCCACACAGGTTCTGCTGGGCCAGACCACCCGACACACGCCCATCTTGCAGAAAGCAGTTATCTGAAGGCTTTGACTTTTCGGTTGATCTAATGCGTGTGTTGCTTGACGCCTGCGTACTTTATCCAACGGTAATGCGCGAAGTTTTGATCGGCACAGCACGAGCAGGGCTGTTTACGCCACTTTGGTCGGCACATATTTTGGAAGAATGGGCAAGGGCTGTTGGCAAGAATTTGCCGGATCAGCGCGCCGTTGCGGATGGTGAAATCACCCTTCTGCGGGCGCATTGGACAGGCTCAAACGTCAACGCCGATACAGACCTGCAATCGCAGTTATATTTGCCGGATGAAAACGATGTGCATGTTTTGGCAGCGGCGATCACTGGCAAAGCGGACATTCTTGTCACCGCAAATTTGAACGATTTTCCGACACGCATACTGGCTGGTCATAATATACTACGGCGCGATCCCGATGGGTTTTTGCACGATCTTTGGCAAGGCAATCCCAGGATTGTCGCGGATGTTTGCGAGGCGGTGCGTTCAAAGGCCGAGGTTATGTCCGGTCAACCGCAAGTGATCCGCGGCTTGCTGAAAAAGGCGCGGTTGCCGCGACTTGGTAAAGCCTTATCGTAAGGGTGTGTTAGGCGCGCTCCTTATAGTTTCCATTTCTTTTCGCGCGCTTCAATTGCAGCGATACGTTCTGTGGTTTTGGGATGGCTCATCATCCAGGCCATAGGCCGACCACCGCCTCCGCTTAGCTTGTCCAGCTTCAGAAACAGCGATTTCTGCGCCCCAACGCCAAATCCAGCCTTAGTCATCAAAGCCGATGCATAAGCATCTGCTTCATACTCGTCTTGGCGTGAAAGTCGCGCCGCCAACATCGTCGTCAGGATGTTGGCAATGTAATAACCGATGCCGGGCAGGAACCGACCCAACACCATACCAAGTGCCGTGCGAATTGCATTTTGGCCGGAAAAATCAATCATTCGGCGGCGTGAATGGCCAAGTGCCACATGGCCCAGTTCGTGGGCGATGACGCTCGCCAGTTCTTCGGCGCTTACTTCGCCAGCCTTATATTTCTTGTAAAATCCACGGGTTATGAATATTCGGCCATCGGGTGCGGCCAGCCCGTTAACTGGATCGACCTCGTAAATATATACTTTAATACGCGGCAATTCCAGCGCCTGCGCCATTTGGCGGATAAGCTCGGTTAATAATGGGTCCAACAGTTCGGTCGACTTTTCATCAAGCTCACGTGCAGTGCGCCAGCTTGAAAAGCGGTACATGGCAAAGGCGTAAAGCATCGCTAGTAGAATGGGGGTTAGACGCAGCATTTAATCTATATGGGGGTGCGTGAGGATAAGGTCAAACATCCCATTCACACGGCAGTTCAGTCAACCCGCGAAAGGCCCAGCCAACGGGTTGTGGATCGTGACCATCAGACTGGCGCAGGTTCTTTAGGCGGGCAAATGCCTTTGGCAAAGCCACTTGTGAAATCAATGCCCGAGAGGCCCAAGCTCCGGCACAAAAATGCGGACCTGCGCCAAATGCGATTGACTTACTAACATCGCGGGTCAGATCAAAGTCATCTGGATTATCAAAAACATCTTCGTCACGATTTGCAGATCCAAACATGAAAAACACCCTATCATCGACCTCGAAATCGACGCCATCGACAGAGTGTGCTTTGGCAACACGCCGTGGGCTCATCCCGATGGGCGAAGTCCAGCGCGCATATTCTTCAAAGGCTTGCAGCCAGTCTTGCTTGCCAACCAGTAGAGTTTGCAATTGTTCAGAATGTTTCAACAAGGCCCAGATTGTGCCGGCAATGGCATCGCGTGGTTCGTTCTGCCCGCCAGAAATTGCCAGTTTGACATTGGCCCGCATCTGATCGCCTGACAATCCTGCGGTCATTTGCACCGAAATTAGTGACGCATTTGGTTCGGCCTGATAAATCGGCACCATCGCATCAATATGGCGATCAATCGAGGCGGTGCATTCTTTGCAATTGGCCTCAAGCGTCGGGTCGCCTGCGTAATTTGAAACACCGTCGATCATGCCTTGCGAAGTACGATCCATCTCGTCGTTGCTCATATTCGTAAGGCCAGTGATCACCCGCAACGCTTCGGCTGAAACTGGCTTTGCGAAATCGCGCACCAGGTCACCGGAACCGTTTGGTGTGATCTCATCCAATATTCTGTCGGCGGCCTTTGCAAACTGGTCCAGCCAAACATCGCGCACTGTGCGCGGTGAAATCGCAGGGAAAATTGCCTTTCGTTCGGCCATATGTGCGGCACCATCTTTGCGCATCAAATTGTCGCCCATCAACACTGTCATCAAGCCACTGGGTTGAACCGAAGAAAACACATCGATCAGTTTTTCCTGCTTGAAAATCGCATTGCGCTTGGTGAATAGCGTTGCGCCAAGTTCGGGCACATAAGCGATCGGTGTGTTTGCCCGCATGGATTTTAAGACCGGGTAGGGATCGGCGTTAAATGCAGCGGGGTCGATATGGACAATGGGGGCTGTAGACATGAATGCAGCCTACTCAGATGCCCCTAGCAGGGACAAGTCTTAAACCAATTTCTAGATTTCTTTAACGCCCGCTTGATATGCCAACCAAGCGCTAGGGCAACGGCCTGCTGTTGACAAAGTTCACATAGAACCGAAAAAATTCGTTAGGCGCGCTCATCGTACCAGTTCTTTCATGCCATCTTCGATACCTTTCAACGTCATGGGATACATGCGGTCGCCAAAAATTTCTTGGATCATTTGGATTGAATGAGTGTACTGCCAGTGCTTTTCGGACAAGGGATTGATCCAGATGTTGGCTTTCCAAGTCTCCATTGCTCGGTTTAACCACACTTGCCCAGCTTCGGGGTTCCAATGTTCGTTTGCTCCGCCAGCATAGGCAATTTCATAAGGCGACATCGATGCGTCACCAACAAAGATGCATTTATAATCAGGACCATAGGTGTTTAGAATGTCCTGCGTTGACATCTGATCTGTCCAGCGCCGTGCATTATCGCGCCATACGCCTTCGTATAGGCAGTTGTGGAAATAGAAATATTCTAGGTGCTTGAATTCAGTTTTTGCAGCAGAAAACAATTCTTCCACAAGGCTAATATACGGGTCCATTGACCCGCCCACATCCAAAAACAACAAAACTTTCACGGCATTGCGACGCTCGGGCCGGGTTTTGATGTCGAGGTAACCGTTTTCAGCTGTGGCGCGGATTGTGCCGTTCAAATCGAGTTCGTCGTCGGCACCTGATCTGGCCCAGCGGCGCAGGCGTTTTAGGGCGACTTTGATGTTGCGTGTGCCCAACTCGACGCTGTCGTCAAGGTTCTTGAATTCCCGCTTGTCCCAAACTTTAACCGCCCGTTGATGGCGGGATTTGTCCTGCCCAATGCGCACGCCTTCGGGATTGTAACCGTATGCGCCAAAGGGTGATGTGCCAGCTGTACCTATCCATTTGCTGCCACCTTGATGGCGGCCTTCTTGTTCTTTTAGCCGTTCTTTTAAGGTCTCCATCAGCTTGTCAAAACCGCCAAGCGCTTCGATATCGGCCATTTCTTCGGCACTAAGTTGCTTTTCGGCCATCTTGCGAAGCCATTCTTCAGGCAAATCCACGGCATTTATGACGTCCTGAACTGACAGATCTTCCATACCTTTGAAAGTGGCGGCAAAAACCCTGTCAAACTTATCCAAATTGCGTTCGTCTTTGATCAACGAGGCGCGCGCCAGATAATAGAATCCCTCAATATCATAAAGAACCATGCCGGTTTTGACGGCGGCCAGAAAATCAAGATACTCGCGTAGAGAAACCGGCAGCTTCGCATCGCGCAAATTGGTAAACAGCGGCAGAAACATGCGTTAGATCCAACCCATGCGGAACGCGATGATCGACGCAAACAAAGCAAACAACGCAAGCATAATGCCGAATACCGCCCCGTATTGTAAGATATCCATCAGGTTTCCGCCACGTTTTCGCGCGGTTAGTCCGCCAACGATCGCCCCAAAAACAAAGCCAATAATAGCTGCCATTTCAGACTCCCGGTTTCTTTTTTCTTGGACGCAAGGCCGCGATTTCGCGTAGGCGTGCGCGGATTTCCTGATCCGAAGAAAATCCATATCGCGCCCATCCAAGGCTGTCCAGACGCACAGTCGCTGCTTGTTCGTGCAAGCCGTCATAATCCAGTGCTTCCGCCTTTATCATCAGAAAAGTCGCCAAAAGCGCCGCATTTTGGGCGCGCGCGACGGCAGGCAAACTGGAATTGATAAAGCCCAATGCCGTTTCCGCGTCACCCATCGACAAGGAAAATGCGGCCAGTTGCAATGCCACATGTGCCGTATGGATGTCGTCGGTGCCATAAAGTTCGGAATAAACCGTGTAGGCTTGCGTGAAACTTTCGGTTGCTGTTTCGGCCTCAAAACCCAACGACAACCGCCCAAGTGCGAACAGGCTGAATCCAAGCCGGTTGTCAAACCAGCCTTCATCGCGCGCAATCGCAGTGGATCTTTTGGCATTTATCACGCGCTTTGCTTGCCCAACCCGAGGCCCAAGCGCAGTTTCAATTGCCTCAATCCAAGGCCGCGTGGTTGGCAATTGGCCATCTTTAGGCGCGGTTTCGCCGTCTGGATTGACCCGTTCCAAAATGGCGGGCAGGGCGGTCGCAACGTCTTCGCGGGACATGCCGTTTTTAAGTTGCTGGTCATAATAAACCTTCAAGACAAGCATATCAAATCCGGTCAGAACCGTGTTGATATTGTCGTCGTTGTAAACGCTATCAGCCAGTCGATAAATGTCGTTCAGTGGTCCCAAAGCCTGGGCAATTTCTTCATGCAGGCAATCACGCGCTTCTTGCGGGGACACGTCATTTGGAATGAATACGGTCGCGCGTTCGCGTGTTTCAAGCGTGGTCCAGTCAAGCGCGCCTGAGCGACTGTTTTTGCGAAAATCCGTCCAACTGGTTACACGCGGTACGACAAAACAGGCGGCATTTGGAACTGTCGCCTGCAATTTGCGTCGTGGCAGGGTTTCGATCACGATGTTCGCAGGCTGACCAGTTTCCGTTTGGCGAATATCAAGCCCGGCTTCGGATTTCATTCGGTTGATTAAGTCAGTTAGGTCGGCGTTAAACCGTGCGGAACCGTCGACCAGCAATGCCACCGTAATCGGTCCGTCGAAACGGCTGAGGCGATCGATTTTCTTGCCGCTTTCCATCTCGAACACCAATTCAAGAAAGTCGCGTGCAATGTCGACGTTGGCCCGCCTGCTGATTTTCTGGGCCAAAGGTTCAAACACTTGCATTGGCGGCAAGATATCCGGCAACGGATCAGCCCGTGTTGGTAGCTCGGTGATCGAGTTTGTCCCACATGCCGCAAGCGCGAACAGAACTGGCGCTAATATCGAAAGGCTGGAGAACTTCATATTCTACCCTCGATCATAACGAATGAACGGTGTTTTTGTGCCAACACGGTCGTACAAAATGCGTCCCTTATAGTTAAATTCTTGCGTCAGCCAGTAAACTGCTGAGATGCCCGCAGCATCCGCCGCCGCGTAAACCGCTTGGATCAAAGCGCGGCCAATGCCTTTGCCCCGAATTTCGGGGTCAGCGTATAAGTCTTGCAAGTAACAGGTGTTTTCCACTTTCCACATATGACGGTGAAACAGATAATGGGTCAGCCCAACAGCCTTACCATCAAGTTCCGCGACCAAACCATGAAATTCTTGATCGTCCACAGCTAACAGCCGCGCAAACGAAGAAACATAAACCTCTTCAGTCACTGACGTTTCATAATAGTCCAGATACCCGGCCCAAAGTCTGCGCCAGTCAGGTTCGTCGGTCGGCCGTATTGGGCGGATTACAAGTTCGCTCATCGTTGTCCGCGGGCCATAAACGCCAGTCGCTCAAACATATGCACGTCTTGTTCGTTTTTCAAAAGCGCGCCGTGTAGTTTGGGCAACGCATCTTTTCCGTCGCGTTTCATGTCTTCTGATGAAAGGTCTTCAACCAGCAAAAGCTTCAGCCAATCCAAAACTTCGGAAGTCGATGGTTTTTTCTTTAATCCGGGTGTTTCGCGGATGCTGAAAAATTGTGTCAGGGCTTCGCTTACTAGGGCCGGTTTAATGTCAGGGTGATGTACTTCGACAATTTGGCGTAAAGTGTCTTGATCGGGAAAGCGAATGTAATGAAAGAAACAGCGGCGCAGAAATGCATCTGGCAGTTCTTTTTCATTGTTTGATGTGATGATAATAATTGGCCGGATCTTAGCGGTGACGGTTTGGCCAGTTTCGTAAACAAAGAACTCCATCCGATCCAGCTCTTGCAGCAAGTCATTTGGAAATTCGATGTCGGCTTTATCGATCTCATCGATCAACAACACGACCTTTTGATCAGCCTCAAACGCTTCCCATAACTTGCCCTTTTTGATGTAATTGGCCACGTCATGCACTTTTTCTTCGCCCAATTGAGAATCCCTAAGACGCGAAACCGCATCATATTCATACAAACCCTGTTGGGCTTTCGTGGTGGATTTTATGTTCCATTCAAGGATCGGTAAGCCAAGGCTTTCAGCCACTTGGCGCGCCAATTCTGTTTTACCTGTGCCTGGCTCTCCCTTCACCAATAGGGGGCGTTCCAAGGTGATTGATGCGTTGACCGCAACATTCAAATCGTCTGTCGCGACGTAAGTCTTTGTAC
>JBLHMX010000125.1:0-8210 GCA_047622625.1 Paracoccaceae bacterium
TGCTCCAACCTCGATTTATGTTTATAAACAAACTGTTGTGGCGCTTACTGCAGGCAGGTTCAGCGAATTTATTTGTGTCGTTAACTATAGGCCACCTGTTTTTTAAAATTGTGTCGAGACTGTTCGATGGTTTTTGTGCCGACCAATGGATTTATTTATTGAGACGAGCCGGTTGTTACCAGCACTTGGCACGAATCACATTCCAACCAAGCGCACGCATGGCCACAACTTGAAGCTTTGCGGCGAAAGCCTTGTTTTATGATAAGTTTTCAGCATGAGCTTTTGGGTTTGATCAGGCCTACCACAACTTCCAATTGCCAAAAACTGCGTGACCAGAAATTTGGCCCGCTTGCAGGCCTTGATAGTTAACGGCAGGTCAAGAATTAAAAGTGACATTTTCGTGAATAAATCCGTTGACCAAAGCCCAACATATGCGCCAATTTGTATGAACCAGCCGACAGCCTACTACATATAGCGTTAACGCAGATTGCGCGATCGCGGATGGATAGGGCTTGAGGACTGGAAAAACATAAGTACGGCGGATCAACCGCACGACTTAAGGATCAAAACCGGTGCTTGAACCGGGACATATTGGGGCAGACAATGAAAATTGAACGGAAATTTACACGCGACTCTGACAGTATTCACGAAGGGGCGTATGCCTCGATCGAATTTACCCGTGTCAGTTCAGAAATCCGCAATCCGGATGGCGGCATTGTCTTCTCACTGCATGATATAGAAGTACCGGCAAGCTGGTCACAGGTTGCCTCGGATGTTTTGGCGCAGAAATATTTTCGCAAAGCTGGCGTTCCTGCTGCTTTGAAAGCTGTTGAAGAAAAAGGCATGCCGGAATTTCTTTGGCCGTCTGTTCCTGACGAAGACGCCTTAGCCAAGTTGCCCGAAGATCAGCGCTATATCGGCGAAATGTCGGCCAAACAAGTTTTCAACCGCCTTGCTGGCGCTTGGACATATTGGGGCTGGAAGGGCGGAAATTTCACAAAGGAAATCGACGCGCGTGCTTATTATGATGAAATGCGGTTCATGTTGGCGGCCCAGATGGCAGCCCCTAATTCGCCACAGTGGTTCAATACGGGTCTACATTGGGCTTACGGCATCGATGGGCCGGGCCAAGGACATTTTTACGTGGATCACGCCACGGGCAAGCTGACAAAATCGGACAGCGCCTATCGTCATCCACAACCGCATGCTTGTTTCATTCAATCAGTCAAAGATGATCTGGTAGGCGATGGCGGCATTATGGATCTTTGGGTGCGTGAGGCGCGTCTATTCAAATATGGATCAGGCACTGGCACCAATTTCTCGTCATTGCGCGGCTCAGACGAACGTCTTGGCGGCGGCGGTAAATCATCGGGCCTAATGTCGTTCCTTAAGATCGGCGATCGGGCTGCAGGCGCGATCAAGTCGGGTGGCACCACACGTCGAGCGGCCAAGATGGTGATCTGTGATATGGATCACCCGGATGTTGAAGAATTCATTAACTGGAAAGTTAAAGAAGAACAGAAAGTTGCCTCGCTTGTTGCGGGATCAAAAATGCACGAGCAACAACTGAACCTAATCTTTGCTGCGATCCGTGATTGGGACGGCAGCCAGGATGATGCGTTCGATCCAAAAGTTAACACCAGTTTGAAATCGGCCATTCGGGTTGCTAAGAAAAATTCCATTCCGGAAACATATGTGAACCGTGTGCTGCAATATGCAAAACAGGGCTACGATTCAATTGAATTCCCGACTTACGACACAGATTGGGACAGCGAAGCCTATCTGACGGTAGCTGGCCAAAACTCGAATAATTCGGTTCGGGTAACAGATGCGTTCTTGAAAGCGGTAGAAGAAGATGCCGATTGGGCGCTTGTTAAACGCACTGACGGGCAAATATCCAAAACAGTTAAAGCCCGGGATTTGTGGGAACAAATCGGTCACGCGGCTTGGGCCTGCGCTGATCCGGGCATGCAGTTTCACGACACAGTTAATGCGTGGCACACATGCCCGCGCGATGGTGAAATTCGCGGCTCGAACCCGTGTTCGGAATATATGTTCCTGGATGATACCGCCTGTAACCTGGCTTCAATGAACCTGCTTACGTTCTATAACGACGGCAAGTTCGATGCAGAAGCCTATATGCACGCCACCCGTTTGTGGACGCTGACGCTTGAAATTTCGGTACTGATGGCGCAATTCCCCAGCCGTGAAATTGCCCAGCTTTCTTATCGTTTCCGCACGCTTGGTTTGGGATATGCCAATATCGGCGGTTTGCTGATGAATATGGGCTTTAGTTATGACAGCACTGGCGGTCGCGCGATGTGTGGCGCTTTAACTGCGCTGATGACCGGGGTATCTTACGCCACATCCGCCGAGATTGCGCGCGAACGCGGGTCTTTCCCGGGCTATGATAAAAATGCCAAGGATATGCTGCGGGTCATCCGCAACCACCGCCGCGCTGCGCACAGTGAAACCGATGGTTACGAAGGTTTGGACATACTGCCAGTGGCCCTTGATGCCGCAAATTGCCCGGATCAGGATATCGTCACCCTTGCCAAAGCAAGCTGGGACGAAGCCCTACGCCTGGGCGAAAAGCACGGCTATCGTAATGCGCAGGTTTCCGTGATTGCCCCAACCGGCACCATTGGTTTGGTGATGGATTGTGATACAACAGGCATCGAGCCTGACTTTGCTCTGGTAAAATTCAAGAAACTGGCCGGTGGTGGTTACTTTAAAATCATCAATCGTTCGGTTCCTGGCGCATTGGAAACGCTTGGCTATAAATCCAACGAGATCGAAGAAATCGTTGCTTACGCAGTTGGCCATGCCACATTGGGCAACGCACCGGGCATCAATCACACGGCATTGATCGGGCAGGGGTTTGGCACAGCGGAAATAGAAAAGCTGGAAGCGGCATTGCCTTCAGCTTTTGATATTCGGTTTGTTTTTAACCAATGGACTTTGGGTGAAGACTTCTGCCGCGGCACATTGGGTATTCCTCAGGCCGAGCTGAATGATCCCACTTTTGATCTGCTTCGCCATCTTGGTTTCAGCAAAGCGCAGGTCGAAGCTACGAACAACCATGTGTGCGGTGCGATGACGCTGGAAGGCGCACCGCATCTGAAAGACGAACATCTTAGTGTGTTTGATTGCGCCAATGCTTGTGGCAAAACCGGCAAACGTTATCTTTCGGTCGAAAGCCACATCCATATGATGGCCGCGGCGCAAAGCTTTATTTCAGGTGCGATCAGTAAAACCGTGAATATGCCAAATTCGGCAACCATCGAAGATTGCAAAGAGGCCTATAAACTAAGCTGGTCATTAGGCATCAAAGCAAACGCGCTTTACCGCGACGGCTCAAAACTAAGCCAGCCATTGTCATCTGCTTTGATTGACGACGACGAAGGCGAGCTGGAAGAATTGCTAACCTCTGACGCGCCGATGGGCGAAAAAGCGGCGGTATTGGCCGAAAAGATCGTAGAAAAGATCGTGATTAAGGAAATCACCCGGTCTGAACGGTCAAAACTGCCGGGTCGACGCAAAGGTTATACGCAAAAAGCTGTTGTCGGTGGGCACAAGGTCTATCTGCGCACTGGTGAATATGAAGACGGCCGCATCGGCGAGATTTTTATCGACATGCACAAAGAAGGCGCTGGCTTTCGCGCCATGATGAACAATTTTGCCATCGCTGTGTCGGTTGGTTTGCAATACGGCGTACCGTTGGATGAATTTGTCGAGGCTTTCACCTTCACCCGGTTTGAACCGGCGGGTATGGTTCAAGGCAACGACAGCATCAAAAACGCAACATCAATCTTAGATTACATCTTCCGTGAATTGGCCGTCAGCTATCTTGACCGCACAGACCTTGCCCACGTGAAACCTGAAGGTGAAAGCTTTGATGCTTTGGGACGCGGTGACGAAGAAGGCCGTCCGAATTTCAGCGAAGTTTCTGGAAAAGCGGCGAATAAATCCTTGGATATGATCAAGCAAGTGTCGTCATCAGGCTATTTGCGCAAACGGTTGCCGCAAGAGTTGGTGCTTTTGCAGGGCGGTATGGATCAGGTGTTCGCGCAAGATGCAGCAGTGGATCCGGTTGGGGCCTTAGCCACTTTGGTTCCAGAAACGTCGGTTTCAGTTGGCAATGTGCAGCCAATGGATCTGCGCGCTAAAGCAAAAATGCAGGGATACGAGGGCGACGCCTGCGGAGAATGTGGGAATTACACGCTGGTGCGTAACGGCACCTGCATGAAATGCAACACCTGCGGGGGAACCAGCGGGTGTAGTTAAAAAAGGCGACGTTCCCAATTTTGGGGGCGCGCAGAAATACCTTGGCAGTCTTTCAAGACTGGCTGCCACGGCATCGGGGGTGGGTGCGCTCGCCCCTTAGCGATCAGGCCGCAGGCAAAAAACTAACCGAGCGGTATAATGATGAGCCTTGATCGTGAAACTGGGCGGGGGAAACCCCGCCCGTTTTTATTTGTGACTTGTATGTAAAAACGAATCGACCACAAAATGTGGCAAGTGCCTTGAATCGATAAAATCGCACTGTATTATTATTGTCACGTATTTCGCCTCAATCCTGCCTTATTTGGCCACATTGTAAACAAATTTCTATCAATTGTGGCGGCAATTGGGCAAACCTGCCTCAAAATACAAAAAAGAATACCTGAGGCAGAGTAGTAAAATGAGTAGCCCGCGTAGCAGCAAGGGGCTTTCAGGCGTGTTATTTGCATGTCTGTTTTCCCTATCCACATCGCCATTGATGGCCCTAACGATGATATGCGGCGAGCGCGGTGCGTCTTATCGCAGCATATCCAAATCCGATGGCACGTTAACCGTTTCCGTGGCCCATAATGACGCGGTTCGATGGTTGGCGTTCTCGGGCGGTACCGAAATCGAAATTGATATAGGCAGTGGTTTTGCACCCGCGTCTAGTTTGGGCAGCTTTGATGCGCCCAAAACCTGGGTTTCCATCATGCTGAAAGTTACCAGTGATACCGGACAGCTTGGCGTTTCTTGTACGGCTGGCTCGGGTGATGACGACAGTTCAATCACTTGGGGCTTATCAGCTAACAGCCAAACGCAAGCAACGAACACAGGTATCGGCGTGAATTCAAAAGGCCGTTTTGGTGTCAGTAGCAACATCGTTAGCCAAGACTTCATCTATGTTTCCACCTCCAATGGGGCCTCTGGTCAGCTTTTGCCTGCTGGCTGGAGCGCCTGGGGAACACTTGAAGGGCGTTTTTACAGCGGCGGTACCCAGGGTGTGTCTGTGGATTTTGTCGGCGGCATCGATAACATGATCGCGCCTGATTTATTGGTCGGGGTGCTTGCTGGTTATGGCCGCACAATGGTGACAGATGGCGGCGTTGATGAAACCGCAGCGTCACCAATGCTTGGTGTATATTTCGGTAAAAACGTCGACGAAAACCTTTTGATTGACGGCTTTCTTTCATTCGCGCGCCCACAATATGACACGTCTGGCGCAAGTTTCTTGGCCTCGCGCGTTTCAGCCGGTCTGACGGTAACCGGACAATTTTCGCGCAAGGGTTTATTGATTGAGCCATTCCTGTTCGCCCGCGGTTATAGCGAGCAACAACCGGGGTATACCACGGGCCTTGGCGCGTTGGTTGCCGCAAATGATGCCCTTTCTGTTGCCGCGTCACTGGGGGTTCGGGTGAATTTTCTGAACGCGAATTTTGCCGGAAACCTAAAACCCTATGCCAGCGTTGCCGCCGATTATCAGCGCGTTTTCAACACGGTAGGGGCTGACGATTTGGTGTTGGCACCAAGGATTGCAATGGGGGTCACGGGCGAGCTGTGGCAGGGGCAAGTCAGTGTTGATATCGATTTTGGCAAATCAAGTTCAGACACCTTTGATCGCGGATTGAAGTTTGGATACGAAGTAAGTTTTTAGGCGCACGGCTGGCTGCCCAAGTAGCCGTGGACCACCTGGGGGAATGTCCCTGCCTGAACAGCCCGAAGGTGCATGGGGTGTTCAGGCGGGGATATTTTGTTTTAACGTTTTGCCACTCCGCCTAACGCGGTATGGACTGCGCATGCGTAAAAAAGTTGTCGGGATCATATTTCCGTTTAACTGACTGTAACCGCGCAAGATTAGACCCCCAATAAGCCCGGGGCCAATCACCAAGATCGCTGTCGGGATAGTTCACATAAGCCCCGCCCGTTACGTGATCGGCCAAGGTATGTTTGATCGCGCGCATATCGACCACATCATGGTCCCTAGTTTCAGAGTTTCCGGTAAGGGCTTCGTATTGCAACAAAAAGTTGACATTATCACGATGCGCATACGCGGTTTCATCATTGCGCAATGTGCCAATCTGCCCCGCTAATGCATCGATAATAAAAGTCTGACGTCCGATTTTCGAGGCAAGCATCCGTTCCAGCATGTTTTGCCAGATTGGTGCCAGCAGTGGTGCCGAAATGAAGTCCGAAGCTGATTTATAAGACCGCGCGGGCAGGGCCCGCTGGGGCCAGATTACATCGGCAACTTCCCCATAGGAGCCCTGGTGAATACTTGGGGATTGCATGGGATTGGCAAAAGAAAAAAGCTCTTGCGCAGCCGCTTTGGTTTCTTGATCCGCACCCGTTGACAGCATCATTGATCGAAAAAACAATTTGTCCGAGCTGTGATTTTTCACTGTCAAAACTGCCCCGATAGAATTCGGGTTGCTTTGGCTCCAAACCTGCCAAGCTTCCAGAAACTTTGCGCCTTCTTTCGCGGTCAGGGCCCAGATCATGGTAAACAGACTGACGTTTGCAACGTGGCGCAGGTTAAATTCAAACTCTGTCACTACACCCAAACTGCCGGACCCACCGCCGCGCAAGGCCCAAAACAGATCGGCGTTTTGTTCGTTTGACGCGGTCAAAAGTCGACCATCTGCCATAACAATTTGCGCGGAATGCAGGTGATCGCAAGCCAACCCAAATTGGCGCGACATCAACCCCATTCCACCGCCACCAACATGTCCGCCAATGCCTACGGATTGACAAAAACCAGCGGGCAGGGCGGCTTGCATCCGCGATGTGGCATCGTTGATTTGGCCCAGCGTTGCGCCCGGCTGAACCCGAATGCGGCGCCTGTTTTGGGAAATTTCAATCCGGTTCATATGCCGTAAATCAATGATTAAGTTCTCATTTTGGGACAGCCCTTCAAAACAGTGGCCACCGCTGCGCAACGCAAATGGTGTTTTAGTTTCTTGTGCGAATTCAACGGCCTGACGGACGCCATCCCCATTTTGGCACAAGGTTCGCAGTTTCGGTGACAGGCGGGTGCGGATATTTTCGGTCGTGTGAAGTGTTTTGTTTTCTTGCTGACCTATCCATTGCACGTTTTGGGTGTTCTTGGGGGTGGCAAATTTGCTTGCCGCGTGCATTGCGTTCGGAAATGCCAGAATGGATGCAGCACTTAGTCCGGATTGTAGGATTAATCTTCGGCTTTTTGGCAACAATTGTACCTTGTCATCTTATTGTTGAATTTGCTGTTACGGGTCAGTCTGCACCTGTGCAATCTTTGGGCGCAACAGGAATCAAATACTTGGATCACGCGTAACCCCGTCAGTTGATCTGAGAAAAGGGGATGTATGCGTTTTTTTTCAACGGTCGCCGCTGGTGCGACTGCTTTATCAGTTATTTCTGTATCATTTGCACACGCCGGATCTGCAGTGGTTAACACGACTTGCGCCGCCGTTGAAGCGACAGTTGTAACGCATGGTGCTATTGACGGAACTCTTTCAGTCAGCGTTTCTGATGGAGATATTGTAAGTTGGAGCAACCTTTCCGCTGGCGGTTCCCTTGATATTGGTCTGAATGGTGGTTCTCTTAGTTCCTCGATATCACCGAGTACATACACGGCAGGTGTGTCGGATACGTTTATCGAATTCCTCGTTAGCGGATCACGCAGTCACACCATTGATGTTTCCTGTACGCTGGCATCTTCCAGTGGCGGTGATGCAGGTTCAGCAGCCGGCAGTGCTGGTGGTGAAAGTCAGACGGGCAACACATCAACAGGCGTTGGCCAAAACTCCGAAAGCCGGTTTGGCGATGGCGGCGATAATACTGCGGCCAAGGACAGAATTTTCATTTTCCACCTAATGGATTGAAACCACCGGCTTCTAGCCGGTCCGCTTCAGCGAATCTACTACTGATCTTCTCTCCTGAATTTTGAAACCCGCTTTGGCGGTATGGTT
>JBLHMX010000126.1:0-8208 GCA_047622625.1 Paracoccaceae bacterium
TGGAAATGTAACCGACGACATCATCACGCAGTATCTGGAATTACATTCCTCTAAATGATGCTACCGGCGTCAGCCGGTAGTCCTTCACTTCGATTTTGATGGCATTGCGCTGGGCGCTTTTGCCGATTTACTGGCTGCAAAGGGCGCCGTGTATCCGCACAGGTTCGCAGCGCGACCCAATTCTGGCTTGGCCAGTGGTCTTGATTTAGATGGTGACCGATGGTTCGGCGGTGCGGGCGATAACCAAGGGTTTGGTCAGTTTTCCGGCGCACAGGGCATGGCCATCTTGTCTAAGTTTGCAATCGAAAAAGGCGCTGCGCAAGATTTCTCGGACAGATTGTGGAAGGACTTGCCGGGCGCAATGTTACCCATTGTCGACGGTGTGCCTTGGCCTTCGCAGGGCGCTTGGGATGTGCAAAGACTATCGTCTAAGGGTCACTGGGACGTGCCGGTAATTTTACCGGATGGGCGCGTATTGCACGTATTGGCATCACATCCGACACCGCCGGTTTTTGACGGGCCGGAAAACCAGAATGGTCTGCGCAACCGCGATGAAATCCGGTTCTGGTCACAGTATATTTCCAAGATTGCGCCAGGTGCTCTTTTTGCAGTTATGGGCGATTTGAATGCAGACCCAAATGATGGCGAAGGTTCACAGGCTGCAATCAGGGCTTTGTTGGCGCATCCAGCCATTCAAGATGTAACCGCGGCAAGTTTGGGCGCGGTTGCTGCAAGCGCACGTCAGGCAGGGCCGAATTTGGCTCAGGTTTCCAATCCTTCCTTTGATACTGTGGATTGGGATGAAAGCCGGACACCAGGTAATATGCGCGTGGATTATGTGCTGCCATCCAGCAGTCTAAACGTGTCCGGAGCAGGGGTGTTCTGGCCTGCACCGGATGAAACGGGGTTTAATCTTGTTGGCCTAGACGGCGGCGTGGGTTCCCACCATCGCCTTGTTTGGGTCGACATTGAATGAAACTGCGCTAGCGATCGCAGCATCAAGTGGCGTTGCTTGGAAATTTGGCAACAGCCGGTTGAACTTGTGGCTGTCTAATTGGTGCGGCTTATTCCAAAGATAGCTCATTTCAACTAGTCGTTTCATCATTGGCATGACAGGCGCGATCAATCTAATAGGCAGCCAATTCATCCGCCTTAGTTTGACGGAATGTCCAGCCGCATTTTCCACGGCGTTATGCAGCTCCTGGCCAGTTAAGGTATATCCCGGAAAGGGCACGTCTTCGAACGCCGCAAGTGCGTCGCGTTTTTCTGCCAGCATAACGGCAGCGCGCAGCAGATCAGGCAGATAGGCCCAAGCATGGGGGATTTCTGGATTGCCCGGATATGTAAAGACACCTTTGTTCAGCTTCTTGACCATAATCAAATCAAACCAATTGCCAGACGCATGCGTATCCAGAAAATCTCCTGCACGCAAAACAATGGTGCGCACGCCAGCGGCGCGATAAGCCGCCTCCATCGTGGTTCTGATCTGGCCAAGTTCGTTTTTGGCGGTTTGTGGCGTGGTCGAGCTGAAATTTTGTGGGGCATCTGTGCCAAACACGTAAACATTGCCCGGCACTATGACAGTGGCGCCCGTGGTTTTTGCAGCAGCGATCACCCTTTTAGTAAGTTCTGGAACTTGCTTCGCCCAATCCGTGTAAGGCGGGTTCCAGCCGTTCAATATCACGTCGGCACCGTTGGCGGCGTTCATCAGATCGTCGTGTTCGCGATCAAATGTGCGTACGTTCCAGCCCGCTTTACGAAATGCGATAACGCCGTTCTGGCCAAACCGACCAGTTGCGCCGAGGATTAGGATTGTGGGTTTCGGTGTCATTGTTGGTTTCCTTGTTTGAACATCTAACCACAAACTAAGCTTTCTATTTTGAATGGAAACTGCCAGAATGTGTATAATCCCCATGCAAAATTGAATAGGTGGAATTTGGATAATTTTGATTGGTCATTGATCCAAAGCTTTTTGGCCGTTGCTGAAACCGGGTCATTTTCGGCGGCTGGGCGTGATTTAGGGATCAGCCAACCAACAGTAGGGCGACAAATCCAACAGCTTGAGAAACAGCTGGGCACGCCGTTGTTTCAACGCGAAAATAAAGGGCACAGCCTGACGAGCGCGGGGGTCGACTTGATCGAACACGCGCGCGATATGAAAACTTCGGCGGCGCGCATGTCATTACTTGCCGCGGGGCAGGCTGAAACTTTGTCGGGGGTTGTTCGGGTGACGGCCAGCGTGATCGTTTCGCATTACATTTTGCCGCCAATTTTTGCCCGTATTCGCCTTGCAGAACCTGCAATTGAATTGGAATTAAACCCATCCGATGCCACCGAAAACCTGCTTTTTCGCGAGGCGGATATCGCCGTCAGGATGTATCGGCCCGAGCAACTTGACGTCATTACCCGCAAAGTTGGAGCGCAGCGGTTTGGATTGTTTGCCACCAAAACCTATCTTGATCAGCGTGGGCGCCCGCAGAACTTTGAGGACATTATTAACCACGACATGATCGGATTTGACCGTTCCGACTTGATGGTCAAAGGCATGAAAGAGCTAGGGATGAATATCGACCGATCTTTTTTCAAGGTTCGGTGTGACAATCAAACTGTCTATTGGGAATTGGTAACCGCAGGCTGTGGGATCGGCGTCGCACCCCTAAATATTGCCAGCAATACGCCGGGCATGGAGCGGATATTGCCTGATATTGCGATCCCCGATCTGCCGATATGGTTAACCGCGCCGGAGGCATTGCGCACCTCACCACGCATCAGGCGTGTCTATGATTTGCTGGCTGAAGGGCTGGCGACAGTGGCGGGTGGTTGACCCCGTTGGGTCAAGGGTTTACGCGAAACCCAAACTATATTTCGTGTAAAGGACAACAATCATGAGCAACCCTTCCCTTCTTATTCTGGCTGGCGACGGTATCGGCCCCGAAGTCATGACTGAAGTGCGCAAAGTGATCAGCTGGTACGGTGAAAAACGTGATTTGGCCTTTGATGTTAGCGAAGATCTCGTCGGTGGGGCCGCTTATGATGTGCACGGCACGTCATTGACCGACGAAACAATGGCCAAGGCACAGGAAGCCGATGCCGTTTTGCTAGGCGCTGTTGGCGGGCCAAAATATGACGATCTTGATTTCAGTTTAAAACCCGAACGCGGATTGCTGCGCCTGCGCAAGGAGATGGATTTGTTTTCAAACCTGCGCCCCGCACAGTGTTTTGACGCCCTTGCAGAATTTTCGTCGCTGAAAACGGAAATCGTTTCTGGCCTTGATATAATGATTGTACGCGAATTGACCTCGGGCAGCTATTTTGGTGAACCTCGCGGCATTTTCACTGAAGGTAACGAACGGGTCGGCATCAACACACAGCGTTATACAGAAAGCGAAATTGATCGTGTGGCAAGGTCTGCCTTTGAACTTGCCCGCCGACGTTCCAATCGGGTCTGTTCGATGGAAAAAGCAAACGTAATGGAAAGCGGCGTTCTGTGGCGCGAGATTGTGCAAAAAGTACACGACGAAGATTACGCTGATGTCGAACTTTCACATATGTACGCAGACAACGGCGCGATGCAGTTGGTTCGCATGCCAAAGCAGTTTGACGTGATTGTTACGGATAATCTTTTCGGCGATATCCTGTCTGATTGCGCGGCGATGTTAACCGGCAGCCTTGGCATGTTGCCTTCTGCAAGTCTGGGTGCACCGATGGAAAATGGGCGACCTAAGGCATTGTACGAACCGGTACACGGGTCAGCACCAGACATTACTGGCAAAGGCTTGGCCAACCCTTGTGCTTGTATACTTAGCTTTGCAATGGCGTTGCGCTATTCGTTCGATCAAGGCGATGAAGCGACCCGCCTAGAGCAGGCTGTAGAGCAAGTGTTGGCGAACGGTGTTCGGACCGCCGACTTGATGCAATCGGGCAGCGGCACACCAGCAAGCACCACTGAAATGGGTGATGCTGTGATTGCCGCGCTTGAGGCCAGCCTCTGACTCAAATGAAACCCGCCCAGCGTCCGACTAACCCAACAAGCGGCGCGCTGTTCGGCCTTTTGGCATTTGGGCTATTTGCCACCCACGACGTGTTGCTGAAAATTCTCGGCGGTTCGCATTCGGTTTTTCAAATCGCATTTATGACATCGGCATTTGCACTGCCGCTGGTTATTGGGTTGCATCTGTTCGATCAGCCTGGTGGCAGCTTGCAGCCAAAAAACCCCAAGTGGATGGCAGCTCGGGTTCTGGTTGCGATGTTCGTTACGCCGGCGATATTTTATTCGTTTACAGTTCTAAAATTGACCGAAGTATATGCCATCCTGTTTTCCACACCGTTGTTTGTGACTGCTCTTTCAGTGCCAGTTTTAAAGGAAAAGGTTGGGGTGTACCGTTGGGGGGCCGTCTTTGTTGGGTTTCTGGGTGTTGTCTGGGTTATTCAACCGGGGGTCAGCCCGATCGGTATTGGTCATGCAACAGCATTGTTCGGTGCATTTGGGGCCGCCATTGCTTTTGTGATCGTCCGCAAAATCGGCAGCCAAGAACGCAAGGCGGTAATGATTGGCTATCCCCTAATTACCAACGTGATTTCGATGGGACTGTTGTTGCCGTTTGTCTATAAGCCCGTCGGTGTACCCGAATTGGGGCTTGCCGTTGTGATGTCAGTTCTTGGCAGCACTGCAATGTTATCAATTCTGGCGGCCTACAAACGTGCCGAGGCGGTTGTCGTGGCCCCGATGCAATATTCGCAGATTTTATGGGCGCTATTCTTTGGATGGGTTTTCTTTGCCGAAAGTTTGGACAGTAACGTTGGGGTTGGATCGGCCATTATTGTCAGCAGTGGCATCTTTATTCTTTGGCGCGAAAACAGATCATACGGTTAGAGCCTTCGATCAAGCGAATTGTGGCCCAAAACCTGCAACAATATGCCATTCAGAACTAAAGTTCGGGCGGATATTAGGCCGTTTAGATACGTTTCGTTTGGATAAGTGAAACAAGCCGCGACAAGTACAGGCACGAAATTGCCGAGGGTGCAAAAACACACCTAAACCGATTCGAAGAAAATTCCGAAGCTGTTTCCGGTTGCGAAACAATGGGCAATATCAGCTATATATTGTGGCACGCATTGGTGTGGAAGTTGGCGGAAATGTACCGAAACATCAATGAAATCAGACCCTTTTGTGACTTTTGTTTGACATGAGGTGGGAACTTTACTTATCAAAAGTGACAGTCAATAAGTACAGACGCTGACCGATCCCAAGTAAGAATTGGGGACTACTCCGAGGTCGTCAGCCCAGTTATCGGAGTGATCAATGCTGCCTTCTAAACGCAACTTGCCGCAAGGCTTGGCTATAGCCACGCAATCCCCTGAATTTTGGCGGCGCCTTGCGCCCGAACTTACAATCTCGGATGCGCAACCCTTGTCGCTTATCCGGCGCACGAGCGCCCAATCCAATCGCGAAAAAATGCGGTTGGTGAATGATGGGTTTTTGCGGGTGAAACAGCCTGGGTTTCGCTCAGAAATGAGCCAGATCTCTGGCGCGATGGAGCGGATCGTGAATGCCGGACTGCCTGCAGCGTTCATTGGTGTTTACGATGAAGTTTGGTCAATTATCGCGCAAATGAACAACGTCTTGGATGGAATCTTTGACGGCAAATCGCAAATGGTTCCGGATTTTTGGGCCAGCCACACAGTTTCAAACGCGTCGCTTGCGGCGGGTCGCCGTCGCGCAGGTAATGGTGTTTATTCCGATGGCACGCCGAAAAATGTGACCGTTTGGGTGCCTGTTACAGACGCCACGCCAGATAATGGTTGTGTGTATGTTGTTCCGGCTGGTCAAGATCGAAACTATGGCAAGCCTAATCCCGAACGTGCTGATGCCAGCCTTTCAGGAATCCGCGCTTTGGCGGCAAATGCCGGTGATGCGCTGATTTGGACGGGTGAAACATATAACTGGCAAGCGCGCCCCGATCGCTACGGCGAAGATGGCCCCTTGATGAGCCTGACTTGGGAATTCCAGTGCAGTAAATCAAAGCCGCTAGAAGGCATGTTGATCGACAGCTTCCCCTATGTGCCGTTTGAGACCCGACTGGCGCTTTTGGCCAGGCAAATGCCTTTGCATCGTCGCGAGTTTTCAGCAAATCCAGTTTGGCGGGCAGTTCAACAAACACTGGCAAACCGGTTCCGCATAGGCACGTCAGAACAGACGTTTTAATTGCCCTTTCCACTGTGGTTGGTTTCGGGGTAAGACGCCCCTTCATGGAAATATTGCCTGAGTAACGGGCAAAACCAAAAACCCAGGAGAATTTTATGGGGTATCGTATCGTCGTTGTTGGCGCCACTGGTAACGTGGGCCGCGAAATGTTGAACATTCTGGCTGAACGCCAGTTTCCGATTGATGAGATTGCCGTTCTGGCAAGCCGTAAATCTATGGGAACGGAATGTAGCTTTGGCGAGCGAACTTTGAAAACGCTGGACTTGGATACATTCGATTTTGCCGGCTGGGACATGGCGCTTTTTGCCATTGGATCAGACGCGACAAAGCAATACGCCCCACGTGCTGCTAAAGCTGGATGTGTGGTGATCGATAACTCATCGTTGTACCGATACGATCCGCATGTGCCGTTGATCGTGCCAGAAGTGAACCCGCAAGCAGTTCATGGGTATGCAAAGAAAAACATTATTGCGAACCCGAATTGTTCGACTGCTCAGATGGTGGTGGCCCTTAAGCCGTTGCATGACCGGGCGCGCATCAAGCGTGTTGTTGTGTCAACATATCAGTCGGTTTCCGGCGGCGGTAAATCCGCGATGGACGAGCTTTGGAACCAGACCAAAGGCATTTTCGTGCCCGGTCAAGAAGTTGCACCCAACAAGTTCACCAAACAGATTGCGTTTAACGTCATTCCACATATCGACGAATTTATGGACAGTGGTGAAACCAAAGAAGAATGGAAGATGGTCGCCGAAACCAAAAAGATCGTCGACCCTAAGATCAAAGTCACGGCAACTTGTGTGCGGGTTCCGGTCTTCGTTGGCCACTCTGAAGCGATCAACATCGAATTTGAAGATCACTTGGATGAAGACGAAGCCCGCGAAATCTTACGCGAATCCCCAGGTATTCTTGTGGTCGATAAACGCGAAGATGGCGGGTACACGACTCCCGCCGAATGCGTCGGCGAATACGCCACGTTCATCAGCCGAATTCGCCAAGACCCAACGATTGATAACGGCATAAACCTATGGTGCGTGTCCGACAACTTGCGCAAAGGTGCGGCCCTGAACGCTGTCCAGATCGCTGAATTGTTGGGACGCGAAGTGCTGAAAAAGGGTTAAGGTAACCATCGCCCGATCGGTTTATTCGATCGGGCGGGAACCTTTACAATACCCAGTACCGAAAAACTGCACCCGAGCCAGCAAGTGAAATCAGAAACAGCACAATCGCAATCCAGTTGGCGGTGAAACGTGGTTCGGGGTGTTCTTCGTCTGCGTCCCGCAATCCTGTGACCATTGGTGTAATCAGGTTGTCGCGTAGAAACACCCGGTAGGCCAGAACCGCCACGATATGGCCGACGACCACAGCCATCAAAACGTTTGCCAGCAATTCGTGAAGTCCACCAAGGGTCTCGGCAAAGCCGCCGGCAACTGATTGTGCCCAGGGTCCGAAATAAGGTGCATCGCTGGCGAATAGGCCGGCGCCCACAAGGGCGAACATCAATCCAAGGATCAGCAGAATCGCAACGGCACCCAATGGATTGTGGCCCCAAATGGTTTCGTGTTTCAGGCGTAACAGTCCTTTTGCATAGGCTGTCACGGCCTGGCGTCCCTTGACGAAGTTACTGAACCGGGCGTTTTCAGAGCCAACCAAGCCCCACAACACGCGGAACGTTACAAGCGTTAAGCAAGCAAAGGCGAAAAATTCGTGCACGGCTTTGATCGAGAATTCGGCGGTAAAGTATGCGCCAAAAAAGCTGACGGCCAATGCCCAATGCGTCAGTCGAACCGGAAGATCCCAGATTTTGGCTTTTGTGATTGTCATTGCGCGATCCCCGTTTGTTTGGAACCGCGTCTATACTATGGACAAAAGCAAATTGAAGTGAAGGACTACCGGCTGACGCCGGTAGCATCATTTAGAGGAATGTAATTCCAGATACTGCGTGATGATGTCGTCGGTTACATTTCCAGAGGTTGTAGAGAAATACCCACGGGCCCAGAACCGCC
>JBLHMX010000127.1:0-8176 GCA_047622625.1 Paracoccaceae bacterium
CGATAAAAGTGAATGACATGCCCCATTGTGAGCCATCGCCAAGCAAATCACGGTAAAGCGGCAAATCGCGCGGAGTTGAAATTATGGCAACTTCACGAATTTGGGCCAGCATCAAAACAGACAGTGGATAATAAACCATCGGTTTGTCATACAGCGGCAGCAGTTGCTTTGAGACCATATGCGTAATCGGGTAAAGGCGCGTGCCGCTACCCCCTGCCAAAATAATCCCTTTGCGGCGCTTGATGCTCATGCTTTTTCCTCTAATGCCGCTAGAACTTTTTTCAGGCTAACGCGCCAGTCGGGTTGCTCGATACCATACGTCGTTTTGATTTTTGTGCAATCCATTACGGAATTCGCCGGTCGCTTGGCTGGCGTTAGATACTGACTGGTGGGGATGCGATTGATTTGCGGTGCGTTTGCGGTGTTTTCGAAAATGGCTTCGGCAAAATCGGCCCAACTTATGGCGGGCTGACCTGAGAAATGGTAAATTCCGGAAACGCCAGCGCCCGTGTGAAATGCCTTAGCTATTTGCAAAAGTGCCGCCGCGATATCCATCGCTGATGTTGGGCCTCCGAACTGGTCGTTAACAACATTCAAAGATGGCCGATCCGCGCCAACGCCCAACATTGTTTTCACGAAGTTCGTGCCAAACGGGGAAAACACCCAAGCTGTGCGAAGGATTACGTTCGCGCCGTCGACTGCATTTATGCCTGTATCACCTGCTAGTTTCGTGCGCCCATATGCCCCTTGCGGGGCAGGATTGTCACTTTCGCGCCACGGCGTCGTGCCAGAGCCATCAAATACGTAATCAGTTGAGATATGCAAAAACGGAATGTTTCGCTGCGCTGCCGCGCGCGCCATTCCAATTGGGCTTTTGGCGTTTACCAAATGGGCTGTTTGTTCGTCTTCTTCGGCTTTATCAACAGCAGTATAAGCCGCGGCATTGATAATAATATCAGCATTTGTTTCAGTGATTTTAGAGGCGCAAGCCGTAGGGTCCGTTAGATTGGCTTGGCTGTGATCCAGAAATTCGGCAAAGATGCCTTCTTGCTTGCAAGCAATTGCAAGCATTCGCGCAACTTGTCCAGATTTGCCAAACACCAATAGCCGCATCTAACCTTTGCCTCCTAAACCAAGTCTTCCCTGTTGATGCCCTCGGGCTTGAATGGCCTGCCACCATTCTGGGTTTTCAAGGTACCAACGAACTGTCGCTTGAAGCCCTTGATCCAGCGTGACTGACGGCCGCCAATCCAGTTCAGTTTCTATTTTTGTTGCATCAATTGCATAACGCAGATCATGGCCGGGTCGATCTTTAACAAACTGAATAAGGCCGGAATAGGGCGCCACGCCTGGTTGAAGCTCATCCAAAATCGCACAAATCTTGTGCACCAGACCGATGTTTGTTGCTTCGGCATTGCCACCGATATTGTAGGTCTGCCCGACTTCTCCTTTTTTGACAACTGTCAGCAAAGCGTCTGCATGGTCTTCAACGTATAACCAATCTCTTATGTTCAGCCCCTGGCCATAGACCGGAATTTCACGGCCCGCCAAGGCATTCAATATGACCACCGGGATCAATTTCTCGGGGAAATGGTAAGGTCCGTAATTGTTCGAACAATTCGTAACCAAAGTCGGCAACCCATAAGTTTCGCCCCACGCGCGAACCAGATGGTCGCTGGCGGCTTTGCTGGCAGAATAGGGCGAATTGGGTGCGTAAGCAGTGGTTTCAGTAAACTGACCCTCGCGGCCAAGCGTTCCGTACACTTCGTCAGTCGAAATGTGATGAAACCGGAAAGACGAAAATTGTCCTCGATCCGCCCAATACTTCCGTGCCGCTTCCAGTAAAGTATAAGTTCCGGTGACATTGGTTTCAATAAACGCCTCGGGGCCATCAATTGAACGATCAACGTGGCTTTCTGCTGCCAAATGCATCACGGCATCGGGTTGGTGTTCATCGAAAACGCGGTCCAATCCAACCCGGTCACATATGTTCACCTGTTCAAACTGGTAAGAAGGCAAATCAGATACCAAAGCGACATTATCTAACGATGCCGCATAGGTCAGACAGTCAACATTCACGACCTGATCACCATTTGCGACGGCGGCTCGCACCACGGCCGAGCCGATAAATCCAGCCCCACCTGTGACCAACAGTTTCATCACGCGGCCTCATAGATAAAGGGTGATGTCCAATCGCGAAACCCTGGCGCCTGTTTATCCTTGTCGGAAAGATGCACGCTGTCTAGCGCGACACCCCAATTAATCGCCAACGTCGAATCGTTCCAGATCACCGCACCGTCGCTTAAAAAATCATAAAATCCATCAGCTTTGTAAGCCACATGGGTGTCGGACTCCAATGTCACAAAGCCATGCAAAAACCCGCGTGGCACTAAAATCTGTGCACCATTTTCGGCCGTAATCTCGGCGCTTATCCATTTGCCGTAATCAGGCGAACCAACGCGCACATCTACTGCCACATCCAAGATCGCGCCTCGCACGACCCGAACAAGTTTCGCCTGTGCATGTGGGGGTGCTTGATAATGCAACCCACGTAGTGTGCCTGCGTCTTTTGACAAGCTCTCATTGTCTTGCACAAATTGAAAGTCCAGCCCAGCAGACGCCATTGCGCGTTGGTTCCAGCTTTCTCTGAAAAACCCACGCGCATCGCCAAATCGGCGCGGCGTCAGTATCTTCACATCTTTTAGTGCAGTTGAAACGACATCCATGCCCTTAGCCCACCCGTGCTTGTCACCGCTGTTATGATGCCACTTGTAGGCAAAAATGAGGCGACGAACCGACCTATTTAGTATTTTCACTTGGTTCAGGGAATTCATAGCGAAATGTGCAACAAGACGCGCCGCCAAGAATGGTTTGATCGCGCGTTAGTTTTGCCTGCGGATTAAACCCTTCGACCATAGCAAAGTCCCGGTTACACGACAGCACCGCTCCAAGTTCAGGGATGCCGAGCGCACGATACATTTCGGCATATTTACAGCGTGTGACGTTATAATCGACCTGCGTTTCCGAGCGGTGCAAAACTTCAATTTCAAGCGCGCCGCCTTTTGTCCAGAACTGCAAGGTTTCCATAAAGGCATCAGCACTATCGCCGTATTCAGCAGCCAATCCCGCACCGCTTTCGTGGGCAAGACCGATAATAACTTTCCGCACGATGCCGACCACTTCTTTGCGGCCAAATGCGTCAGCCAAGGCATCAATTACAGGCGCAAGAATACGGGCCTCGGTTTCACGGCGCAGCAACACACCGATGCTTTGTGTCAATGTGTCGGGGAAATCATCGGTCATGTTTGCTCCTTCAAAACGGGCATGGGCTTTGAAACTTCACGCGCGCACCACCCGTTGGATGGTAAAACGACAGGCTTTCGGAATGCAACATCAAGCGGTCAGCCGCCTTAAGCGCATCGCCGCTGGAATAAAACCGATCGCCTAGTATTGGGTGCTCCAGTTCGCGCATATGCACACGCAATTGATGGCTGCGGCCTGTTCGTGGTGTCAGGCGAACGCGTGTGCGTAAATCCGCGCGACCGACTACCTGCCAAACAGTTTGCGCGGCTTTACCGGTATCAAAACACACCTTTTGCAAAGGGCGATTTGGCCAATCCACGATCAGGGGCAACTTAACCTCGCCTTCATCTTCTTTTACTTTACCAAACACCTCGGCGATGTAGGTTTTATCTATATGTCGCCGCTCGAACTGCAATCCAAGGTGCCGTTGCGCAGGTTTGTTCATGGTATCCATATCAAGACGATGCACCAATAATGCGGTTGGATAAGCAGTCTTAACCCGCGTTTCCAAACAATCCGCATGTTCCGCAGCCTTGCCCAGTACAGACAACAGACCTGCCGGTTTATCCACCAGTAGCAGATCGTCATCTTGATGAATGATCGTCAGTGGGTCTTGTGGAGGGGCGTAATGGAAAGAATTCATGTCCTATCTATGCAGGCATTTACGCTGGTGGCCAATCCGTTTTTCTGCGACTTAATGGGCCCAGACGTAAAGTCAAATGCTGTACAGGAAACCACATAATGCACCCAACCATCAAACGTATGCAGGAAATTATCGCCAAAGGTGATGATACCGCCATTGAAACGATATTGGCTGAAGATGTTAAGTTTCTACCGCCAACTTATTGGAAGACATGGACTGGCCGCGCGCCTGTTGCTGCTGTTTTGGGACATGTGGGAAAGGTTTTCACCGAGTTCACATACCGCCGGATTATGGGTGACGGCAACGATTGGGCCTTGGAGTTTCAATGCAAAATTGGCGATCTTGACGCTGTTGGAGTTGACTTAATCACGTTGGATGATGACGGTCTTATCGCCACCTTCGAAGTTGTCATGCGGCCCTATAAATCCGTTGGCGCACTTCGCGATGCAATGAACGCGCGCGTCATGACGGACCCGAGATTCCTGAAATTCAAAGACGCGCTGAGCTGATATCGCGCAGCGCCTTGGTTTCATCGTTCCAAAAACACCCCTGCCTGCGGCAGCGCGGTTATACTTTAACCCGCGCAGCAGTTGGATCATACATTGGCTTTAAGGAAACGCTCGCTTTAACCCGCGTTCCGGCAACGTCTATTTCATAAGCTGATGCCAAAACCTGTTGCACCGTCTCCCCCTTGCAAGGGACATAACCCATGCCAACCGCACCGCCCAAAGTGTGGCCGTAATTGCCTGACGATAGGTATCCGACAATTTCACCGTCCCGCAGCACAGGCTCGTGGCCGTAAAGCATTGGTTCTGCATCATCCAATAGAAACTGCACCATCCGCATGTTCAGTCCCCCATCCTTTTTTCGAAGCACTGCATTGCGGCCGATAAAGGTGGGCTTGTCAGTCTTAACAGCGAAACCTAACCCTGCTTCGAGAACGTGGTCTTCACATGTAATATCATGGCCGAAATGTCTGAACCCTTTTTCGATCCGGCAGCTGTCCATCATATGCATACCGCAAAGTTTCAAGTCGAAATCTTGTCCAGCCTGCGAGATGGTTTCAAATACATGGCCACACATATCGCTTGAAACATAAATCTCCCATCCCAATTCACCAACATAAGATACCCGATGAACACGGGCAATTCCCATGCCAATTTCGATGTCTTGAGCTGTGCCAAACGGGTTCACAGGGTTGCTGAAATTTGCGGGTGACACTGCTTCTAACAATTTACGAGCATTTGGACCCATAACGGCCAAAACACCTTCACCAGCTGTCACATCAGTGATCACGACGCGGTATTCGCCTGACAGCCGCTCAAGGTGCACTTGATCGGCGGGGCGTGTAACTGATGGGGTGACTACTAGAAATGCGGTTTCGCTTAGGCGGGTGACAGTAATGTCTGCTTCGATCCCACCTTTAGAATTCAGGAACTGAGTGTAGACAATTTTGCCAACCGGAACTGACATGTCTGCCCCGCAAACATAATTCAGGAACGTCTCGGCGTCAGGGCCTTCGACACGGATTTTACCGAAACTTGTCATGTCATACATGCCGACATTTTCTCGCACGGCCCGATGTTCGCGGGCAGAGTTTTCAAACCAGTTCTGCCGCTTCCAGCTATATTCGTACTGTGGTGTCTGGCCTTCGTCTGCGAACCAATTGGCCCGCTCCCACCCACCGGCTTCACCCATAACCGCGCCTTGGTCTAGCAGATGTCTGTGAAACGGCGAGCGGCGGATACCGCGAGCTGTGGCCTTTTGGCGATATGGATAGTGATCGGCATAAAGCAGACCAAGAGTTTCTTTACTGCGCTCAAACAGATATGTTTTGTTGCCCTGAAATGGTTGATTGCGTGCGATATCAACGTCACCAAGATCAAACGGCTTTTCGCCGTCTTCCATCCATTGCGCCAGGGCCATACCTGCTCCGCCTGCTGATTGAATTCCGATGGAGTTAAACCCTGCCGCAACAAAAAAGTTTTCAACCTCAAGCGATTGGCCCAGATGATAGGCATCGTCAGGCGTAAAACTTTCGGGGCCATTAAAGAATGTGTGAATGCCGGCATCGGCCAACATCGGTAAACGACTAACTGCGCGTTCTAAGATGGGTTCAAAGTGATCAAAATCTTCTTGCAATTGGTCAAATTCGAAATCTTCTGGAATACCGTTCATACCCCAAGGTTTTGACACGGGTTCAAACGCGCCAAGCAGATATTTGCCAGCATCTTCCTTGTAGTACGCACATTCGTCCGGCACGCGCAGAACCGGCATTTGGCTTAAGCCTGCAATCGGTTCAGTCACAATATAAAAATGTTCGCACGCATGCAGCGGTACATTCACGCCAGCCATCTTGCCAACCTCATGGCCCCACATGCCCGCGCAATTAACGATGTAATCGGCTTCAATATGGCCCTGTTCGCCATCTTTTTCCCAATCCACACCCGTCACCCGTTTGCCTGATTTGGCAATCCGCGTGACCTTGATCTGTTCGACGATCTTGGCGCCCCCCATACGCGCGCCCTTGGCCATTGCCAGCGCGATATTTGCCGGATCACCCTGCCCATCTGTTGGCAGCCAGATACCGGCTTTTACCCCATCGATATTTAAATGCGCGTAACGTTCTTTAACTTCCGCAGGCGATAATTCTTCGACCGGAACACCAAAGGATCGCGCCATCGCAGCGTTTCGAAAAATTTCTTCTTTGCGCTCTTCGGTCAGGGCCACAGTAACTGACCCAACTTGCCGCATACCTGTGGCAACACCTGTCTCTTCTTCAAGGTTGTAGTAAAGATCAGATGTGTATTTGGCCAATTTGGTCATGTTGGAGCTTGTGCGAAGCTGGCCGATCAATCCGGCTGCATGCCAAGTTGTGCCGCTGGTTAGTTGCTTGCGTTCCAACAGAACAACGTCGGTCCAACCAAGTTTGGTCAGGTGATAGGCCACTGAACAGCCGACAACGCCGCCGCCAATAATTACTGCGCGGGCTTTTTTGGGAAGATCAGACATTTTGTTTCCTTGTCAGACAATTTCAAAACCCGAACGATCAAGTCGTCGGGCGATTTCTGCAATGTGGGCCGGTCCGGTTTCGCAACATCCGCCAACAATTGTGGCGCCCATTCCAACCCATTGCAGGGCGAAATCGGCATATTCAGCGGGCCCAAGATCATCCCTGGCGCTTAGCGAATTAACTGTTGGTGAATCTTGTAAAAACGCGTCGCTAATTTTCGTGAAGCCGTTGGCGTAAGCACCAAAAGGCAAGCCAAAAGCTTTGACCATCTCAAGCGATTTTTCCATAACTTCGGGCACGGAACAATTCACCAATATTGCATCTGGTTTATAGGCTTCGATAACACGCTGCAGTTCAGACAAAGCTTCGCCTGAACGCAGCTTTCGACCGTCGTCATCGGCAACAGTCACAGCAAGCCAAACTGGCAAACCCAGCCCCGCACAGCCCTTCATTGCCGCCTCCGCATGGGCAATTGACGCGACAGTTTCGCAAATTAGCAAGTCAACGTCGGGTGCAAGTATTGCGGCAACTTCGGCAAATAGGGGTGCAGCAACTTCAATCGGCGGACACAGATCAGGCCTGTAAGACGCACCAAGTGGGCCAATTGAGCCAGCGATCCGCCCTGATCCGTGACTTGATCTAGCGACTTCAGCAGCATGGGTCGAGGTTTTCAACAAGGCTTCAAACTGATCTTCAAGACCCTCTTTAACCAAGCGATCTCGATGCACGGGGTATGAAATTGTAGTGGCAACCGTAGCCCCCGCCGCAAAATATTCGGCGTGGACTTCGGAAACAATGCCCGGTCGGTCGATCATCGAACGCGTCGACCAAAGCCGCGAGTCCGTATCACCCGCGCGCTTGGAAATTTCCTGACCCATTCCGCCGTCAAGCAGGGTTATCTGTGTCATGCCCGCAACCTTTCGTTTTCAGGGTCCCACAAAGGCCGGTCTTCCTGAACCACGGCGCGACATCGTTGGCCGAATATATCAACCTCCAGTTCTGTCCCTGGAACCGCCAGATCAGCCCGTAACATACCCAGTGCGACTGACCCGTTGACGCGGTAGCCCCATCCGCCGGATGTGGTTTCGCCGACCACGCCGCCGTCATGCCAAAGCGTTGACATATAGGGCGCGTCTGCGTCACCTGCATCAACAAGCAATGTCACGAACCGCTTGGAAACACCGCGTTGTTTTTCGGCCAAAAGGGCGGCTTTCCCA
>JBLHMX010000128.1:0-8022 GCA_047622625.1 Paracoccaceae bacterium
TAGAAGTGGTGATTAGCGAACAAGTTCACGCACATATCAAGTTTCTTCATTTTGCGGAATTGCGCCGCATCCGCCAATTGGCAATGTTGTAACGTGAAACGATGGTCGGGACTTGGGCAGGCCTTTAACGCGGGCTCTAACATATCCAGCGCCATTTGCGTTGCCTGGTCGCCGTTTGTATGGGTGTGAACTTGCACGCCAGCCGCAAGTGCCAAATCGTATAATTCACGCATCTGTTCGGGGGCCGTATACCACAATCCGTTGGGCGCACCATTGTGATAGCCCGGCCAGCGCATACGTGCAGAAAATCCTTGGATTGACCCGTCGGCAACTGCTTTGATCCGCCCTAGCCGCAGCCTATCAGTCGCGCGTTTTTTCAGCCCGACCACATATTCAACAATCTCTTTCGGGCTAACCCCGAACATAACCTTCAAAGGAACGATCCTTGCGGGAAACCTGTTTTCGCCTGTCACCCGCAGCATCATATCAACACTGTCATCCGAAAGTTGGGCCGCCAAGTCAGTCGAGGTGGTCACACCTGCTCGCACGCAAAGTTTGGCATAGTCGCGCAGACCTTGTTCATCGCAATCGTTCATAGAACGATCAAAGCCAACGTGTTTGCCTAAGGGCGTCATTGCGTCTGGCCCAAAAAGTTCGCCAGTGGGCAAGCCATCTTTGCCAAGCGGGATGCCCGGGTGATTGATCCCCGGTTTCATCAAACCCGCCAGTTCCAACGCCTTGCTGTTTATGTTCAGAATATGCCCGGATGCATGCAAAACACCGATCGGCCTTGTGGTCGAAACCCGATCCAAGTCTGCCCGTGAAACTCGTTCGTTGTTCATATAAATCGGGTCAAGCGCCCAGCCAGACAACGGTGCATCGGGATCGGTGATTTTGGTTTCTGCTTCTTTCAGTCGTTCAATGACGGCATCGATTGTTTTAAGGCCGTCCCAGATATTGCCGTCAGGGTCCATCCGGTCGAAATAACCGCAATAGACATTCCGCCAAAGAGTGCCCTCCATTGTATGGGCATGGCCCTCGATCAAACCCGGCATAAGCACTTTGTCGGCGAACGTTTCGTCCAACGTGTAATCACCCCAAGGTTCCAAATCGCTTAGGGCGCCGACGCCCAGAATTTTTCCTTCCCGCACCGCAACGTGTGTCGCGGTTGGGTTCGTAGGGTTCATGGTGATGATTTTTTTGGCGCGATAAATTGTGGTCACGTGAACTTCCAATCTTGTAATTTTACACTATGGCCCGCCGTACTAAGACACGCCGTAAACTGTGATCGCTATCTGTCAAAAACCTAGTACGGTTTCATTTATCCTCAAAATAGTTATTAGTGGCTAATAACCCCTATTCAATAGTGGAATACTAAATGCTGAATTTTACACTTAAGCAGTTACGATACGTCGAGGCCGCTGGCCGGTTGGGGTCCATCGCAAAGGCGGCGGGCGAGCAAAGCATCTCGCAATCGTCGATCACGGCAGCGATAGATTCACTTGAGGCCGAGATGGGCTACAGCCTTTTTGTTCGCACACCTGCAAAGGGAATTCAGACAACACCGTCAGGATCTGAATCCTTGCAATTAATTCGCGGCTTTATTGACCAAGCCAAACATTTTGAAAGCGAAGCGCAATCCATTGGCAGCCTTACAACAGGGACATTGCGGATCGGGTGTTATGCAACGGCAGCGCCAGCGTTTTTGCCGCCGGTTCTAAAAAGTTTCACCAAGAAATTTCCGGGCGTTTCCATCACCCTATTAGAAGGGAATATGCAAACGATTATCGAATTCCTGTCAGATGGCGCCGCCGACTTGGTTTTCACTTACGCCCAGGCGGTAGGTGCAAGCCACCGTTTCCAACCGTTGTTTGATGCCCCGCCGTATGCGCTTATTTCCGCAGACGAACCTTTGTCCAAACAGCCTAAAGTGTGCCTTGCCGAATTGTGTGAGCTTCCAATGGTCATGCTGGATCTTCCCAGAACCCGAGAATATTTTGAAGGCCTATTCACTAAGCACGGTCTTAAGCCAACTATTGCCCACTCAACACGTTCGTCTGAAATTGCCAGGGCAATGGTTGCGGGTGGTTTTGGTTTCTCGATCCTAAACATCCGCCCCACTGATTACGTGAAAGGTCAAAGCGGATATGTTGCGGTGCCGATCTCAGATGAAATGCCAAGTGAACCATTTGGTATTGCTACGCAGTCTGCGGCATACCAACCTAAAATTGTTCAGGCCTTTGTGGATCATTGCATTCATTTGCAAGATTCTGGTGTGTTTGAAAAAATGCTGGTTCAAATTGAGAAGGGTTAATTCAGTTCCCCTACAAAATACTTGATTGAGTCGTATTAAATCTGTTTTCTATATGAATAGGGCTGCGCTAGGCTTTGCCTGCAATAATTGGATTAATCCAACAAGGAGGAATGTAAGTGAAACATTTTATTAAGGGGTTGGTGTCGGTCACCGCTCTGGCTTCATTGGTTCTAGGAGGCACGTTAAGCGCCCAAGAACCAACCCGAGGCGGCACGTTGATTTCTGTGCTCGGCTCGAATGTCCGAAACCTGAACTCTGCCGTTCAGTCGGGGATTGTAACAGGTTTCCCAGGCGCACAACTTTTCGCGTCGCCACTTCGGTATGACGAAGACTGGACACCGCAACCGTATCTGGCTGAAAGCTGGAGCGTTTCCGAAGACGGGCTACACGTCACGCTTAACCTTGTGAAGAACGCAAAATTCCACGATGGCGTGCCTATTACGTCGAAAGATGTTGCGTTTTCGGTTAAGGTGATTCAGGAAAATCACCCGTTCAAAGCGATGTTTGCACCAGTTGAATCGGTGGATACGCCCGATGATCACACCGCGATTTTGAACCTTAGCAAACCACACCCAGCGTTGATGCTGGCTATGTCCGGTCAGCTGATGTCCATCATTCCCGAACATATCTACGGTGATGGACAGAATCCAAAAACACACCCACGCAATAATGTCGACGTTGTTGGTTCGGGCCCGTTCAAGTTGGTCGAATTTGTAAACGGCGAACACGTGATTATGGAGCGGTTTGACGACTTCTTCATGGAAGGCCGCCCATATCTGGACAAGATTGTACTGCGGATCATCGTTGATCCAGCCGCTCGTGCTATCGCGTTGGAAAATGGCGAACTACATATGTCAGCGTTTGAATCCCAACCACAGATCATTAACCGCCTTAAAAAGGTCGATGGTTTGACCGTTACGCCAGAAGGTTACGGCGCTGTTGGACCTCTTGACTGGTTGGCTATGAATGCTGGCAGTGATGGCCCAACTGGTAATGTGATGGTGCGTCAGGCGATTGCTTACGCGATCGATAAGAACTTCATTCACAATGCGATCATGCAGGGCACTGTTGTCGACGCCAAAACCGGTATCCACCCAGATAGCCCGTTTTACGAGCCCGATGTCGAAGGTTATGATTTTGACCTCGACAAGGCCAACGCGCTTTTGGATGAAGCTGGCTTTCCTAAAGGTTCAGACGGTATGCGGTTTGGCTTGACCATCGACTTTGGCTGGCCAAGTGCGAAGCCACATGTTGAGTATGTGAAAGCATCCCTTAAAAAGGCTGGCATCGATGTCACGGTGCGTGCTTCTGCTGATTTCCCAACATGGGCAAAACGCATGGGCACTATGGATTTTGACCTAAGCTGGGATGCCGTGTTCAACTGGGGTGATCCTGTGATTGGTGTTCACCGGACATACGTCACTAGCAATATCGGCAAAGGCGTTTGGTCAAATACGCAAGGCTATTCCAACGCGCGTGTCGATGAGCTGCTTGAAATGGCTGGCCAAGAAAGTGATCCGGAAAAGCGGAAAGCGCTTTATTCCGAGTTCCAGAAAATCGTCGCTCAAGAAGTGCCGATCTATTTTGCGAACACACTTCCATACCACACGGTTTATTCCGACAAAGTTGGAAATCCGCCACTTGGTATCTGGGCGACTAGCTCGCCACTTGATCTGGTATTCCTGAAAGAGTGATCTAAAACGACTATACTTGCGGCGGGGTCCCCTCGCCGCAAGTCTACATTTTTGAAAGACCGGTCCTTTGAGCTTCGCGCAATCCATTCTGACCCGTATTCTCTACGCCGTAATTCTGCTAATCGCGGTCCTAGTCCTCAACTTTTCCCTTATGCATCTAGCCCCGGGCGACGTTGCTGATACGATTTCACAATCGATGGGTGGGGCGGACGCTGAAATATTGGCAGAAATCCGCGCCGATTATGGGCTCGACCGGCCATTCCTTGTGCAGCTCGGAAGCTATATTGCCAGAGTATTGCAGTTTGATTTAGGCCACTCATTTTTCTACAACACATCGGTCACTGGGTTGATCATGCAAAAACTGCCGGCGACGCTGTTGTTAGTGATTACCTCGCAAGTTTTGGCGCTGGTCGTCGGTGTTGTTTTGGGCGTCTATTCCGCGCGCCATCCTAACGGCATAAGCAGCCATTTTGTCACTTTTCTGGCGCTGTTCGGTTATTCCGCACCCGTTTTTTGGACGGGCATTTTATTGCTAATCGGCTTTTCGCTGCACATCCAGTGGTTCCCTGTTGCGGGTATGCGCGATGTCACGATCGAGGGCGGGTTTTGGGTGCATTTCTTAGATGTGGTACGGCATTTGGTTTTGCCGGTTATCACGCTGTCATCGATTTTCCTCGCCCTTTATTCGCGTTTATGTCGCGCGACAATGATGGAAGTTTTAGGATCGGACTATGTGCGCACTGCCAAGGCCAAGGGCCTGACTGAGCGCGAGATCGTTTACAAACACGCGTTGAAAAATTCACTATCACCTGTAGTAACATTGGCTGGTTTGCAATTCTCAGCGGTGGTATCGGGTGCGGTTTTGGTTGAAACCGTGTTCGGTTGGCCGGGCCTTGGTACATTGGCTTTTCAGTCGATCATCGCACGCGACACACCGACGATTTTGGGCATCTTGTTTTTCTCGGCCCTCGTTGTGATCATCGGCAACCTGCTGACCGATTTGGCCCTTCGATTAATTGATCCACGCGTTGGGAGCAAAGGATGACCGAAAAACCCAACATACCCGAAGAAGAGATCCAGAAGGCTCGCCATCCGATGGCGGAAGCCGCTGAGATGTTCATGAAAAATCACGCTGCGGTCGCGGGGTTGGTTGTTTTGTCGATCATTATCTTGGCGGCGATATTTGGCCCCTACATATACCCAACCGACCCGTTTGATATGGTCTGGGCACCGTTTTCCCCTCCGGGCGAGGCTGGCTTTTTGCTGGGAACTGACTACCTTGGGCGTGACCTTTTGGCAGCAATAATCCACGGCGCACGAGTATCAATTCTTATCGGATTGGCCGCTGCGTTTATGTCGGTCTTCATTGGTGTTTCAGTCGGCGCTCTTGCGGGTTTTTACGGCGGAATTATCGAAGAGATTTTGATGCGGATCACCGAATTTTTTCAGGTTCTACCAACGCTCTTGTTTTCGATGGTGATTGTCGCGCTGTTCGGCGCGTCTTTACCAATGATTACATTTGCAATTGGGATTGTCAGTTGGACAGCAGTCGCAAGGATCACCCGATCCGAGTTCTTACGCATCCGTGAATTGGAATACGTCACCGCAAGTCGGGCTGCTGGTGCCAAGAATATGAAGCTGATGTTCAGCATTATCTTGCCCAACGCCCTACCACCAATTATTGTTCAATCGGCCTTGATGGTTGGATCAGCGATCTTGTTTGAGGCGGGCCTCAGCTTTTTGGGCCTGACTGACCCTAACGTTGTAAGTTGGGGGCAGGTCATTGGCTCGAACCGGCAATATATTCTGGATGCCAGCTATACCGTAACAATTCCTGGCATCGCTATTTTTGTGACGGTTCTGGCAATTTCACTGGTCGGCGACGGGTTGAACGACGCGCTAAATCCCAAATTGAGGCAGCGCTAATGGAACCTGTGTTGAAAGTTGAAAACCTACGGATCGAGCTTACGACCCGGGACGGAATTGCACCGGTTATTGACGATTTGTCTTTTGAACTTGGCGCTGGTGAAAGCATCGGCTTTGTTGGTGAAAGTGGCTGCGGCAAGTCGATGACAGCGCTTGGCCTGATGGGATTGCTGCCCGATAAAATCGGACGAGTCGCAAGCGGCAAGATTATTTTCAACGGTGAAGATTTGACCACTGCCAGCGAAAAAAGAATGCGCGAAATTCGTGGCAATGACATTTCGATGATTTTCCAAGAGCCGATGACCTCGCTTAACCCAGTTTTTACGGTCGGCGAACAAATCGCCGAGGTGTTGCGCGCGCATCAAGGACTGTCACGCAGCGCGGCTTGGAACAGCGCGATTGAATTGTTGGATGCTGTTCGTATCCCAAACGCCAACCGCCGTGCAGCGGATTATCCGTTTCAAATGTCGGGTGGCCAACGACAAAGGGTGATGATTGCCATGGCGTTGGCTTGCGAGCCGAAAATTCTGATTGCTGATGAACCTACAACTGCGCTTGATGTAACTGTTCAGGCACAAATTTTCGATCTTTTGCGCGACCTAAGCAGCCAGACGGGCGCTGCGATTATTATGATCACCCATGATATGGGCGCAGTTGCCGAAATGGTTGAACGCATGATCGTCATGTATGCTGGCCGCAATGCCGAACAGGGCCCCGTTGACCAAATCATCCAAAGCCCGCGACATCCCTATACGAAGGGTCTTATTTCCTGTGTTCCCCATATTATTGCGAACCTGACCGACGAGCGACACGAGCTGACCGAAGTTGCCGGGATCGTGCCCAGTTTGCGTGATTTTGGCAAAGACAGGTGTTTGTTCGCTTCGCGCTGCAACATGGTCGATCAGAAATGTCTGGACAAGCGACCGCCAGAAGTGGAATTCGACAGCGGCCAAAAGTCGGCCTGCTGGAAAGCGGAGCAAGTATAATGTCTGAACCGCGCGAAAAAGAAACCCTTTTGGATGTTGAAAACCTATCGGTTCGCTTTGCCGTAAAACGTGGCAGTTCTTGGGGTAAGAAATCATACCTTTACGCTGTTGACGATATTTCGTTTGATATTAAACGCGGTGAAACGCTGGCAATCGTGGGCGAAAGTGGGTCTGGAAAAACCACGGCTGCGTTGGCCGTCGCGCGTCTGGTCGAGGCTTATCAAGGCAAGGTAATGCTGCGCGGCACCGATTTTCTTAAGCTCAAGAAAGAAGAGCTTCGCCAAGCGCGTGCGCAAATGCAGTTCATTTTTCAAGACCCCTATTCCAGCTTGAACCCAAGGGTCAGGGCGGAAAGAATTGTGCGTGAACCTTTAGACAGCTTGAATGCGGTCCCTGTGGATGAGCGCCAAGAGATTGTCGATAAATTGTTCAAAGCCGTGGGTTTGCATCCAGAACAACAGCGTCTTTTTCCTCACCAGTTTTCGGGGGGGCAACGCCAGCGTATCGGCATTGCCCGCGCATTAGCGACGCAGCCTGAGTTGATTATCTGCGACGAACCCGTTTCGGCACTTGATGTTGCAGTGCAGGCACAAATCTTGAACTTGCTGCGAAAGCTTCAGCAGGAATTTGGACTGACATTCCTGTTCATCAGCCATGACCTTGGGGTTGTACAGCACATGTGTGACAGCGTTGCGGTCATGTATATGGGCAAAATTGTCGAACATGCGGACCGGTTAAGCTTGTTCAATAATCCGCTGCATCCCTACACCTCGGCGCTTTTGTCTGCGGTGCCTTCGGTTGACAAAGAACGTCGTGAGGCCACCAAACGCATCCTTATCCCAGGTGACCCACCAGACCCGCTTGCTTTGCCAAAAGGTTGCCGATTTGCCAATCGCTGCCCGGTTGCCCAGGCACGATGTAGTGACAGCCAACCTGATTTGCGGGAAGTTGCCCCCGGGCATAAAGTGGCCTGTCATTTGGTTGGCGACACGGCGGTTTCGCCGCTTTAGGTTAGCAACACGACTGGCTTAACATCTGGGCCTGACTAAAAATGCCTCAGAGCAACAATATCCACAACGCTTTGCCCAATTCCCGCGCGGAT
>JBLHMX010000129.1:0-7848 GCA_047622625.1 Paracoccaceae bacterium
CATTAGGCACAGATTTTCGGCTGTGGGATCAGGTCATACCGCTTTTGCCGGAAGGCGTGCGCATCATACGATACGACAAGCGCGGACATGGCCTATCGTCAGGCCCTGACGCCCCATATTTCATGGTTGATCTGGTTGCTGACTTGGCCGGATTGATGGATGCGCTAAAGGTGAAAGATGCTGTTTTGGTCGGCCTTTCAATCGGTGGCATGATCGCCCAAGGGCTGGCAGCCGAACGCCCGGATCTTCTAAAGGCAATGGTGTTATCCAACACTGGTGCCAAAATCGGCACCGAAGAAATATGGGCCGACCGGATCAAAACCGCCCGAAAAGGTGGTATTGAAGCCTTGGCGGAAGCTCAATTGGAACGTTGGTTTTCGTCAGATTTCAGAGCGAACCGAAAAGCCGAATTTGCAGGATGGCGCGCCATGCTTACGCGCACTTGGACCGAAGGCTTTATCGGTTGTTCGGCGGCCATCTCTGAGACTGATCTTTACGACAGTACCGCACGCTTGCGCCTGCCGGTTCTTGGTATTGCAGGAACTGAAGACGGCTCAACCCCGCCCGATATGGTGCGTGAAACCGTTGAACTGATCCCAGGTTCAGAATTTCACCTGATCCGCGGTGCAGGCCATTTGCCGTGCGTGGAAAAGCCCGAAGAATACGCAGAGATCTTGACCGGTTTCCTGAGGAAAGTCGGTCACGTTTAACCATAGGCTTAGTGTCCCAAGACGTTTCACAGGGATTGCAAAAGTACAGCCAGCGTTCTTTTCTACCTTACATAGAATTCGGTAAAACCATCACGAACCAAGGCACAAGCACAAGCAACGCTAGTCTGAATATGTCGACCACCCAAAACGGCGTCACGCCTTTGAATATGGTGGCTGTGGTCACGTCACCCACTACACCTTTTAGCACGAACACATTCAATCCAACGGGCGGGGTGATCAAGCTAATCTCGGTCACGACGACCACGATGATGCCAAACCAAACTGGATCAAATCCAAGCGATACAACCAGTGGAAAGAATATCGGAACCGTCAGCAACAACATAGACAGGCTTTCAAATACACAACCAAGAACGATGTAAACCGCCAAGATCATCACCAGTACTGCCATTGGCCCAAGCCCAGTTGAACTGACAAGTTCGCGCAGGCTTTCCGGCAGGCCAGCCAGATTGACGAAGTTGGAAAACACCCAAGCACCGATCAAAACAGTGAACAAGGTTGCGGTCGTTTGGGCGGTTTCTATCAGCACTTCGATGACGCCTTTAAATGTCAGTGTTCGCCGAGACAATGCGATCAAAAACGCACCAGCTGCGCCCATTCCTGCTGCTTCGGTCGGGGAAAATGTTAGATTAAGGGGCCAAAAATCAAGCGCACCGTAAAGCCCGCCGATAACCAAGAAAAACAACAATAACACAGCCCACACACCACGAATGGCCGCAAAGCGTTCGCGCCACGTTGTACGCTCGCCTGCAGGGCCAGCTTCTGGATTGCGGGCTATCGTATATTTTACAGCCGCCAAATAGAACAAGACGCCCAATAGTCCGGGGATAATGCCCGCGATAAACAATTTACCGATGCTTGTTTCTGTCAACAGGCCATAAATCACCAAAATGACACTTGGCGGGATCAGGATGCCAAGCGTGCCGCCTGCCGCAATAGACGCTGTCGATAAACTGTCAGCATATTTGTATTTGCGCATCTGCGGCATTGCCACTTTTGACATGGTTGCAGCCGTCGCAAGGGACGAGCCGCAAATCGCGGAAAACCCGGCACAAGCAACAATTGTCGCCATGGCCAGACCCCCGCGCATATGGCCCAAAAAGGAATAGGACACTTGATAAAGCTCGCGCGACAGACCGCCCTTGTTGACAAATAAGCCCATCAAAATGAACAACGGAACAACCGACAAGCCATAATCTTGCGCCGTGTCGATTACCAAGCGGCTGGTCATTGAAACTGAAGCTTTGAAACTTGTCTGCATGGCGAAACCAATGACACCGACGATGCCCATTGCGATCGCGATAGGCATACGCATCAGAACCAAAAATAGAACAACGCCAAAGCCGATTAATGATTCAGTCATCAGGCGGGTATCCTTGCAGGGGCAAATATCCGTGTCAGCCCGCGCACAATCAGCACGGCGGCAGTCAGGAAAGTAAAGGCGGCAATAAACCAGCCGATATAGAATTGAGGAAACTCAAGATATTCGGTGACATCACCGTAATCGCGCGCCCGTTCAGCCAATTGCCAAACCCTTATCGCCGGCCAGAGCAAAACGATCCCGGACCCAAGGTCAACGATAATATCGCGAATATGCGCCATCGGGCGGCTGAAAAATGGGTCTAACAAATCAACCGCAATGTGAGTGCCTTTCCAAGACACAATCGGCAGCGACGAAAACACAATAATAGCCATTAGAAAACGGGTCATTTCGGTTGCGGCCTCAATCGGATTATTGGCGAGGCTGCGCAGCATTACATCCAGAAAAGTCATAGTCATCAGGGCGAATAATGCAAAGGCTGACAGCCAAGAAGGCAATATCTTGGCATATTCCCAAACGGCAAATCCTTTTTTTGCCAGCGCATGCTGGCTTTGATTCTCGGAGTCGCCCATTTATCCCTCGCCTATCACCCAAACCCAAAAATACGGGGCCCGAAAAAGGCCCCGTATTAACTTTGTACGCACTGTCTTCTGGTTAGTACGAGTTCATCGTCTCGGTGATGAATTTGTAAGCTGCAGCCGCATCAATACCTTTGTCAGTTGCTTCGGCAAGAACATCATCGATGATCGGTCCAGCCAGCGCGTTCCACTTGGCAACATCTTCCGCAGATGCTTGTGTCAACGAATTATCAGCCGAGGCTGCCAGTTTGTCGGCACCTACACCGTCAATGGTATCCCACATGCCACCGGCAATTCTTGACAAGTTTTCACCAAATACTGTTTCCAGCGCTGCCTGGTCCGCCGGGGAAAGTGACGCGAATTTGTCTTCGTTCATGATGATCGCAAAAGATCCGCGATAGAAGCCACCGGGAACAGTAAACGTGTGCTGGGCGACTTCGTTTAACTTGAAGCTGGCTTTGCCCTCCATCGGCATCATCACCCCGTCAGCGGCATTTGATGCAAGGGTTTCATAAACCTTTGGCGCTGGAACCCGAATGCCGGATGCCCCTAAAGCCGCACCAGATGCACCAGACACGCCACCACCGATACGCAATTTCAAACCAGAAATTTCATCAAGCGATGAAATCTTGGTCGAGGAATGCACAACCCCTTCGCCGTGGGTCATCAAACCGGCGACCTTGACGCCTTTATGCTCGTTAATTCCAGCGAAGAATTTTTCGTGGGCGCGCCAATATGCAACCGAAGCTGCTTCTGCACTGCCAGAATAGCCTGGAAGTTCGATCAATTTGGTGGCGACAAAGCGACCTGGTGTGTAGCCGTGGAATACCCAACTGATATCGGCCGCACCGTCTTGAATAAGATCGTACTGCGCAGGCGGGCTGGCTAGACCATATTTGATTTCGGCCGTTACCCGACCATCGGTCGCAGCTTCGATTTCTTTTATCATCGCAGGCCAAAGAATGGCGTTAACGCCGTGTGATGGCGGGGCCCAAGACGAGATCGTCAAGGTCACATCTGCGGCGAATGCGGATACTGACGTCATGGCCGCGAATGCTAGCCCTGCTGTCAATGTTGTAAGTTTGGATTTAAGTTGCATGTTTTCTCCCATTATTGATGCAAAATGATCGAGTTTTATTTCAAAGTCGGTCTATTATATTAGCTGACCTACCGGTCGGTTTATTGCTTTCCTGCCCTAACGTCAAGAAATTCCTGACTTCATATCAAGTGAAACGATAGGCGACCCATGCACGATCTGTCAATTGCGTAGAATTACCCGATTTGACATTGTCAAAAATTAGCGCAGGCAAGAGAACTTTCTGTATAGAAACAGTGAATACGCGTAAGCCGCGAATTGCAAGTTAATTAACACGTTAACTAGGCTTGATGTATTTTTCTGCAGTAGTCGCCTCTAATATCAGCACAAGAAAAATTGATTTCAGAACTGATCCAGAAGCAGCCATGATCTCAATTGCTGAAATACGTTTGCTTAAACCAGACGGAACACAGCCTGACTTTTTTCGGACCCGCAAGGATTTACCATGCTGTTTGATGTTTCTCACTACGGCGCATTTCTCGCTGGATTGCTGTCGTTTCTTTCGCCGTGTATTCTGCCCATCGTCCCGTTTTACCTGTCTTATCTGGCAGGGATCACAATGAACCAGTTCACTGATGCCGGTACGTTGAACGACGGCTCGCGCAGGCGTGTTGTTATGGCGTCGGTGTTTTTTGCGGCTGGGATCATTACAGTTTTTACCGGACTCGGGGCTGCGGCAAGCGCATTTGGACAGCTATTAACTGAATACTTCATTGTCTTGCGATATATTGCTGGCAGTCTGATTATTGTGATGGGTCTGCATTTCCTCGGCGTATTCAAGGTCGCACTTTTGTACCGCGAGGCGCGGATTGAGCCAAAAGTAAAACCTGTTTCGCTAATCGGCGCGTATGTCGTTGGATTGGCATTTGCTTTTGGCTGGACGCCCTGCGTTGGTCCAATCCTGGCTGCAATTCTGTTTGCTGCCGGGGCACAGGATTCTGTTGCTCAGGGAACCACCCTTTTGCTGGCTTACGGCGTCGGCATGACATTCCCGTTCATACTTGCGGCAATGTTTGCCAGCTATTTCATGCGGTTTTTCTCGAAATTCCGAAAGCATCTTGGACTAATCGAAAAGATCATGGGTGGATTGTTAGTATTGTTTGGCACGTTGATTTTGACCGACCAAATTAGCCGGATCGCCCAGTGGTTATTGGAAACATTCCCTCAGTTCGCATCATCAGTCGCGGCGTAATGAAAGATCGGCGTTGTTTCCCGCCGCAAGGGGAAATGCGTGTCTTAGGATCATCTGTACATAGTGATTATCGTTGCGGAGCAACTTTATCTCGATCACTACGATACCAAATGATCCAGTGCGCGGGTAAGCGCAATCGCCCGCAGCATAATACAATACGCAGACTATATCTCGGCTAGTGTTCAAGTCTGCCGTATCAGAACGCCATTTGCCAATCACAATCCACGTAGATAGGGTTCTGAAAAACCTGCCAAAATGAGAACCTCCATGCCCAATTCCCCAAAATTCACCGGACCAGATATTTGTCGTTTAGAGGCCCACACAGTTGTCGCTATGCTTAAAAAAGGCGACGTGTCCCCGGCGGAATTGCTGGAAGCCACGTTCACCCGGCTGGCGCAGGTTGAACCTGTGATCAACGCAATGCCAACGACTTGTCGCGAGCGGGCAGAAAATGCGCTGGAGATGCTGGACAGTGCCGACAAAGATCACCCTGGTTATTTGGCTGGCCTTCCACTTGGCATCAAAGACCTTGACCGCGTTAAGGGCGTGCGCACGACATTTGGCACCAAAGCCAAGGCCGATTATGTGCCGGGCTATAGCGAACAATTCGTTGAAACCCTAGAAGAACGCGGTGGAATTGTTGTGGGCAAGACTAACACGCCTGAATTGGGCGCGGGCGGCAACACCTTTAACGAGGTTTTGGGCACCACCCGCAATCCCTGGAACACCACTATGAACGCGGCGGGTTCAAGCGGTGGTGCAACCGCTTCGCTTGCAGCAGGAGAAACTTGGTTAAGTCAGGGTTCAGATCACGGTGGGTCATTGCGAACGCCAGCGGCATTTTGCGGAGTCGTTGGCTTGCGCCCTTCACCGGGACGGGTAGCCGTAACATTGCCAAAGGTGCCAAGTGCTGGGTTCTTTATTGAAGGTGTACATGGGCCGATGGCCCGTTCAGTGCGCGATTGCGCCTTGTTTTTAGACGCCATGAGTGGCTTTACGCCTGGCAATCCTATCTCATTTCCTGCCCCCGAAATCCCATTTCAGCAGTCAGCTATGCGGGCCGACGGAAACGTGCGGATCGCATTTGCCCCGGATTTAGACGGTTTTGGCCCAGTCGAAAAAGAAATCGACGACCAGATGCGCCTTGCTTTGACCAAGGTCGAAGCGGGAGGTGGTATCGTAGTTGAAGATTGCCCAGCTCTACCCAACCTTGAAAAAACTTATCACGCGCTGCGTGGTTTTGGTTTCTTAACAAGCATTCTACGCGAACCTGAAACCACGACCAAGCATTTCAAAGCGACGTTGAACGAGAATATCAAGTTCGGGCAATCCTTAACGCTTGAAGATCTGGCGAACGCAAATCTTGATCGGACGCTGTTATTCGCAAATATGGAAAGTTTCTTAGGCGACTTTGATGTGCTGGCCTGCCCGACTGTTGGCTGCATGCCGCGGCCGGTGGAACAGGAATGGGTCACCGAAATAAATGGCCAGAAGATGAACGGCTATATGGACTGGTTGCGCTTTGCTTTTCTGGCAACAACAACTGGATTACCAGCCATTTCTGTCCCGATTGGTATTTGCCCAAGCGGCATGCCGATTGGCCTGCAACTGATTGGCCCTCCTAGGGGTGAGGCAAAACTTCTGGCTGTGGCTCGCGCCGTAGAAGTAGCCGTTGGTGGCCCGTTGGGGCCGATTGATCCCGTTGTTACGCATAAGTTGGAAAACGGGAAAACAACCTAATGTATGACACCAATTTCCTTGGACAAAAAATACGCCAAGCAAGCCTTGGGCGAGAGGACGCAAACTTCTTAACGGTACATCCAACGGGCGCGCGGGTTTCCTATGGTTCGTTTTTTGCCAATGCTGAACGGATTGCGGCCGCACTTGTTGCAACAGGCGTAAAACCCGGTGATCGCGTCGCGGTGCAAGCAGCGAAGACCGTGACAATGTTAGAACTATACGTTGGAACAGTTTTGGCGGGTGCAGTTTTTCTGCCACTGAACCCTGGCTATACAGCCTTTGAAGTCAGCTATTTTCTGGGCGATGCGGCGCCTGCTTTGTTGGTCTGTGATCCAGCCAACCTTGAAGAATTAACACCTATTGCCATAAACAGCGATGTCGCAACGATCTGGACATTAGCCAGCGATGAAAGCGGGTCATTACCCCAAGTACGCGATGCGCAAACGGCGGGGTTTGTTGCGGTTGACCGCGCGCCAAACGATCTGGCCGCGATCCTTTATACGTCTGGCACCACTGGGCGTTCAAAAGGTGCAATGCTGACCCATCTGGCTTTAGCATCCAATTCTGAAACCCTGCGCGACTATTGGCGGTTTACTCAGCAAGACGTGCTGATCCATGCCCTTCCGATATTTCACACGCACGGGCTTTTTGTTGCCACCAACATCACTTTGATGGCGGGGGCGCAGGCGATTTTCATAGCTGGATTCGATGTCGAAGCGACGCTTGATTACATGCCCCAAGCCACAGCACTAATGGGTGTGCCGACGTTTTATACACGACTTTTGGGTCTAATAGGCCTGGCCGAGGCTGCCAAAAACATGCGGTTATTTATTTCGGGTTCGGCCCCTTTACTGGCCGAAACTCATGTTCAATGGCATGCCACTACCGGACACGCCATTCTTGAACGGTATGGAATGACCGAAACCAATATGAATACGTCCAATCCCTATCTGGGCGACCGCCGGGCGGGAACCGTCGGCTTTCCACTGCCGGGGGTCGAGGTCATTGTTACTGATCCAGAAACCGGCACAATTTTACCTCAAGGCGAGGTTGGCGTGCTTGAAGTACGCGGACCGAACGTGTTTGCTGGCTATTGGAATATGCCAGAAAAGACCGCTGAAGAACTGCGTAAAAACGGGTTTTTCATCACTGGTGATATCGCGCAAATTGATAGAGATGGCTATGTGAGCATC
>JBLHMX010000130.1:0-7845 GCA_047622625.1 Paracoccaceae bacterium
CCAGCTTGTTTTGCCTCCAAGGCACCCGCGTGGCGATCCCGCGCAATCCATGTTGAGCAGAACGCCGCCAGCAGCACTGGTTCGTCACCAACTTCATGGGCTTTGTGTTTGCGGCCATCAACCTGAAGCGGCCCGGAAAGTGAACCACCATAGCCCCGCGAAACCACATGTGGGTTTAGCCCCATCGCCTGTAGCCGTTCAACAAGTGCGATAACCGTTGGCGTTTTCCCAGTACCACCGATGTTGATATTGCCGACACAAATCACCGGCACGCCGACTTTTTGCCAAGGCCCACGCGCCAATCTCTGGGCTGTTAGCCGCCGCCAAATTTGTGCCAGCGGCCACAAAATGCGGGGCCAAACGCCGGGCCTTGAGGCTGGTTTATTCCAAAATTCAGGGGGCTGCATCTGAACCATCATTTTCGTGTACAGCCGCTGGCAAATAATCCAGCAACAATTCTAATGCGCGATCAGTAACTTCCGCTCCACTAGAAGAAACCTCCCACGCCGCATGCGCCATCGCCGCCGCTTTGTCTGGGGACAGCACTTTGCCAACCGCTTTTATCAATTCGCCGGTTGATTTTACTTCTACAGTCGCGCCAACTTCGGCAAGGCGCGCATAAACATCCGCCACTTTATGCACGTGCGGTCCGTGAATTATCGCAGAGCCAAGGGCCGCAGGTTCAAACGGATTATGCCCACCGATATCTACTAGGGACCCGCCCAAAAAGCTAACCGGCGCCAAGCGATACCACAAACCCATTTCACCCAAAGTATCCGCCAAATATATCTGTGTCGACGCATCGGGCATTTCACCCTTTGAACGAATGGCAACATCCCAGCCATCCTTTTTTAACATTTTTGCAATGGCGGGCCCACGTTCAGGATGTCGCGGGGCGATGACCAGCAGCAATCGCTGCGCCGCACGTGCCGCTTGTTTGTGGGCTCGGGCAACGATCTCTTCTTCACCAGGGTGAGTTGACGCCGCAAGCCAGATAGGGCGACCCGACAATTGGTTGGCAAAACGCATACGTTCGGCCTCGTCGTGTGGCAGTGCAGCAGAACCCTCCTTTAGCGTGCCTGACACCTCGATTTGATCTTTTCGAACGCCGAGGCGTTTTAGGTTCTTCGCAGTCAGATCATCCTGTGCCAAAATATAGTTAAACCGGCAAAACAGTGATCTGGCAAAGCCAGGAAACCACCGCCACCCTTCGCTTGTGGTTTTAGAAATCCGCGCGTTGATCAACAACATCGGGATTTTTGCAGCATCAGCTTCATACATCAAAGCCGGCCAAATTTCGCTTTCGGTCCAAACAGCCAAATCCGGCTTCCAGTGCCGCAAAAACTTGCGCACGCACGGGCGCACATCGACCGGCACAAATTGATGCACGGCCCGGTCTGGCATGCGGCCGGACATCATGGTCGCTGATGTAACCGTGCCAGTCGTGATTAAAAAATTCAGGTCTTTGCGTTGGTCGCCCAAACGGCGAACCAATTCCAAGATTGACAGCGACTCACCAACACTGGCGGCGTGGAACCAGACCAACAAACCATCTGGGCGCGGCACGGATGCCTCGCCAAAGCGTTCAGAAATTCTTTTGGGGTCTTCTTTGCCGATCGTCTTTCGAGCATCCAGTCGTTTCGAAACAATGCCTATCGCCCGCTCGGAAAGCGCCAAATACCCGGCAAGACCAAGCGAATAGCCCATAACTGCGCGCCCCTTACCCGAGCTCTTCAGTAGGCCCAGCTTGGGCGGCTTCGTCTCGTAGTTTGTGAAGGTGAGCGATGAAAAACCTGTTATGGGCATTGTCGACATTACGTTGTGCGGCGGACTTCCAAGCATCGTAAGCTTCGTCATAATTCGGGAAAATGCCGACAATTTCGATTTCGCTCACGTCTCTGAAAACCGTAGATGACGGGCTAACTAAATCCCCGCCAAATACCAGATGCAATCGCTGTGTCATGAAATCTCTCCTAAGGTGTCTTTTCAGGGTTTAGGCCAGTTCTTGCCCTGAGGAAAGGCCTTGGATCGCAACGATCCAAACATATCGACACCACCCAATTCGAGCGATACCAGCCGCATGCCAAAACCACTAGTTTCAGTCTCAATTATTTGCAAATCTACCGGCAAAAAAAACTGCTAAGCCCTCAAATGGCCCATCAGGCCACTGTGAACGGCGCGTCCGGCCGCCAGAACACCGGCTGTTTTTGCGCGTGGGTTATTAAAACGCAAGTTAACACCATGCCTGTCTGTACAAGTCGCCCCCGCCTCGCGGCAAATCAAATCACCAGCCGCAATATCCCACTCCCACGCATCGCGCAGCGTTATCATGCCGTCGAACCGCCCGCTGGCAACCAAACACATGCGATAAGCGAGTGAGGACCGAAAGTGCCGATCAATATCGGGCACGCCACCGGGCCACAACGCTTCTGAAAATTGCGGTTTGGCTGCCAAAATTCGCGCGTTCACAACCGTTTCTCGGTCGCTAGCTACTGCCTTTTCGCCGTTCAATATAGCACCACCACCTGCAACAGCCTGATACATCAGATCGCGCATTGGCAAGAAAACGACCGCTGAAACCACAATGCCGTTTCTCGCAATTGCCAGCGAATGCGCGAATGTTGTGCTTCCGGCAACAAATGAACGCGTGCCGTCAATCGGATCGATGATGAAAACATGTTCTCGGGTCAATCGGTCGGCACTGTCTTCGGTTTCTTCGGACAACCAGCCATAATCTGGTCGATTGCTAAGCAATTCGGCCTTTAACATCGCGTCAATTTCTAGGTCTGCCTCGGTCACCGGGCCCTGATCGTTGCCCTTGTCTGTCACGTCGAACGAGCCGCGAAAGTGCCGTTTGGCGATATCACCAGCGGCCTTTGCAGCATCTAACAATAGGCGAAGATCACGCTCCGGCAATGGTTAGACCTTCGACCAACAGGCTGGGTACCCGTCGCGACAGATGCGCCCTTGCGTCATTTGCGGCCTGCATTGATTTCAACATTTCACGCAAATTACCTGCAACAGTACACTCGTTCACTGGCCCCGTAATCTCGCCATTTTCGACCCAAAACCCAGATGCCCCCCGCGAATAATCCCCGGTCGTTGCATTAATCGATGAGCCGATCATCGAGGTTACGATCAGTCCAGTGCCCATTTCAGCGATCAACTGATTGCGGGTTTTTTGACCTGGCGTTAGATCCATGTTGCCTGACGACGGCGATGGTGGTGCGGATGTGCCGCGTGCCGCATTGCCCGAGCTTTGCAAACCCAGTTGCCGCGCCGTTGAAAGATCAAGGGTCCAGCCGGTCAAAATACCGTCTTTGACAATTTCACGTGCCGCAACTGGCAACCCTTCACCATCAAATGGTTTTGAACCTGAAATCCGGGCCCGAAACGGATTTTCTACCAGCGTCATGCCCGCAGGTAAAACTTGTTCGCCAAGCGCATCGCGCAGCCAGCTTGAGCCCCGCACGATCGAGCTGCCGTTAACCGCAGCTAACAAATGTCCGATCAAAGATGATGAAATCCGCTCGTCAAACAGTACGGGATAAGCCCCGGTTGGCGGCTGTTTCGGGTTAATCCGCGATACAGCCCGTTCACCAGCCAATAACCCGATTCCCGCAGCACTTGCGAGATCTGCTTGAAACGTACGGGACTCCCCAGCATAATCGCGTTCCATCGACAGGCCTTCACCTGAAATCGCCACACATGATGTCGAAATACCTGTGCGACCATAGCCTCCTGAAAACCCGTTTGATGTCGCCAAATGGATATAGCGCGATGAATAGCCTGCTGATGATCCTTGAACTTTGCTAACACCATTTACCGACCGCGCTGCGGCCTCAGCTTCTAGCGCGGATTGTTCAAGTTGCTTTGGGTTAGGCTCACTTGCCGGATCGTTAAGTTCCAACGCGTCAACGTCCCAGTTTCGGGCCAATTGCGAAGGCTCTGCTAGCCCGATTGACGGGTCTTCGGGTGCTTCTCGCGCCATTGCCACGGCGCGTTCGGCCATTTGGGTAATTGTGTCGCTTTGGATGTCTGACGACGACACACAAGCCTGTTTTTGCCCGATCAATACGCGCAAACCGATGTCGATACCTTCGGCACGCTCGGCTTGTTCTAGCGCTCCGTTCAGGACTTCGATTGATAGGGATTGGCCAGATACTGCCATTGCATCCGCACTGTCAGCACCGGCACGTTGTGCCGCTTCCAACAAAGCAGCCGCTAGTTTTTCAAGTTTTTCCGCCATCTATTCCGCCAAATCAGTCAATTGCCCGTTGCAACTGAACTAAAGCAATCCGGGGCGCAGCTTCAAGGGCAGCGGGCGAATAGAAATCACCCACCGCCATCTTTATCGCTATTGGATGCGTTGACCGTTTGCCAGAATTCCACCTTCTTCGGTGAATTCAATTTTGGTTTCAAAACGATCTTCCCCCATTGGCTTTGCAAAAATACCCAACATGCCGCGTATACCCATTGAGGCTTCCATCGGGATCAAACCCAGCGCTGCAAGCTTGTCCATAAGGCCAAAACCGCCTTTAAGGCTTAAGTTCACTTCACCAACTGGCAAAGGCACGCCCGCAATCATTTTGGCCGTGGCCAAATCAACCTTAACAGCACCGTCACCTTCCAACAGGGCGCCGCCAAAAGACACCAGAAGCTCACTCAAATCCAGCGATACCGGCAGCATTGGTGGCCCCGCCATATCATCCAAATTGTCCAACACTTCGGCATCCAACAAATCGACCAGCACCGTCACTTTGCCGCTAACATCAACCGCAACCGTCGCCGGATCGCGTGGGATACTGCCACCCGCATCAATCATTGCCCAAATCGGGTCACCGACCGTCAGGCCGCGAAGGGCAGCTCTTGCATGAAAGTCGCTTGGTTCATCTGACTTCGCCAAAGGAATTTCGATGCCAAACGCAAATTCGTCATAGGCAAATTCAACTGACGGAAACGGGATATCAGACGATGCAAAGGAAACGTCGACACCCTGTTGCACGATTTCATATGCGATTGCCTCTTTAGACAACAACACATCCGCCAACCCACCGCTTGACTTAGCGGTGACAGCAATACTTGTGCCACGGTCTTGGAACGCCACATCAAATTCGGAGGCACCAAATTCAATAACCGCATCAACAAACAAACCTGCGCCAAAGACTGCCTCGGGATTCTCTGCCAAGGCAGCGAACGCCGCCATGCTGGGTATCGTCATATCGCCTGTTGATCCGATATCCTGCATATTGGCAGTCAGCGAAAAGAACCCGTCTCCGCCTTCAGGATCATCAGCAGCAGCAACGATATCCAAGCTGGCGATTTCAAGATCCGACAAAATTTCACGCTGATCATCCGCAAGAGTTTTGAACGTATAATCAGAACGTGTTGCCCCCAAATTCAACTTGAAGGTCACCGGAAATTCGCCTCGGCCAACTTTAACACTGTCAACAGCCATAGACGTGCTATCAAACGAGCTTTGGATGCGCATGTTGTCTACATCGCCAGACACAAGGCCGCTATAATTTACAATCTTAATATCAAAAACCGCGCTTGCAACTTCTCGATCATCTTCAACGAACCCAATTCGATAATCCATTGCTTCTGGCAGTTCGATCGATACAGAACCATCGCCAGTATCACGAAATGTAAATTCGTTTATTCCGATTACAACCTGACCATCTTCATCAGGAATATCGACGGTTATTTCCAGCCCTGATATCGTTAAAGCCCCGTCCGAAAACACTTCGGAGTCTACGCTGACATCATAGCCAAGCGTCTCGTAATACCCAAATAGCTGATCCCGAACTTCTTGCGCGGAAATGTCTGCCGACGCAGGCAGAACAAAACCAAGCGATAGACCGCTTGCCAAAATTCCTGAATAGAACGCTGCTCTCATAACTTACCTCACAAATTAAATTACGCGATTGAATACCTAGTGCAAGCATCCCTAATCAGCCCGCCGCCGTCAAGTTTATACCACGTATTGCGGCATTTCGCTTGCAATCATCGGCGGCATTGGATTTGGTCCCGAAAACCGAATTAATCTGGAGTATATCATGGCCTGGTCCCCTGACAAAACCGAAGTCAAAAGCTGGAACGAGTGGGATACCTTGCGCCACGTAATCGTTGGGCGCGCCGATGATTGCCACATCCCGCCAAACGAGCCGGCCTTAGAAGCCAAGGTGCCCGAAGACAGCGACATGCGCGGTATGTGGGGCCGCCGACCGCAGGAAACCATCGATCGGGCGAACGAGTTGTTGGATAATTTCGCCAACCAACTGCAAAAACGCGGATTGCGGGTGGATCGGCCAAACAGCATTGACCACGCAAAGCCTGTCACCACGCCGGATTTTCATACAGAAAGCCAGTTCGGATGCATGCCGCCACGCGATGTTCTGCTGACCGTCGGCCATGAAATTCTGGAAGCAACGATGTCCTACCGTTGCCGTTGGTTTGAATACCTGAACTACCGCCCATTGTTGCAGCAATATTTTAACGAAGACACGAACTTCCGCCACGAAGCCGCGCCAAAACCGCGTTTAACCGATGCCGATTATCACCCTGATTACCTGTCCGATAAAATCGGCAATGCCCAGCGCCTGAAATGGGCCGAAAAAAAGTTCTTTGTCACGACCGATGAAGAACCCCTGTTCGATGCCGCCGACGTTCTGCGGTTTGGCCGCGATCTAGTTGTACAACACGGATTTACCACCAACCTGAAAGGCATTGATTGGCTGGCGCGCCACTTCCCAGATCACCGTGTCCACACGGTTAACTTTCCAGGTGACCCCTACCCGATCCACATCGACGCAACATTCACGCCCCTACGGCCTGGTCTGATCCTAAACAATCCGCAACGTCGGCTGCCCCAAGGCCAACGCGACATGTTTGAACGCAACGGCTGGGAGATCGTTGACTCAGCCCAACCCGCCCATAACTCACCGCCACCTTTGTGCTATTCCTCAACCTGGCTATCAATGAACGTGCTAGTGCTGGACCCCAAAACCGTCTGTGTTGAAGCGTCCGAAGTCTATCAAATGGAGCAGATGGACAAACTGGGTATGGAGGTCATCCCCGTCGAACTGCGCGACGCCTATGCCTTTGGCGGTGGATTGCATTGCTGCACAGCGGATGTCTACCGCGACGGCGAATGCGAGGATTACTTTCCTGTGGCGTGACAGTTCGTTCGGTGGCTGAAAAGCGGACCCAGTTAAGAAATATTCCTTAACTGAAATGCCGTAACAGTGTCAAAAATTTCGAACCTAAAACATATGAAAATATGCCACATAGTCCTCGAATCAAATAATCTTGTCACCACTGCCACTGAACCGAGCCATTCGAACATATGGACAAACTAGACATGGCGGTAGTCACGGTGGGCCTTCGCGAGGCCTAGGATTATATAGTTGCGGATTGCACACCTGCACAGCGGATGTGTATCGGGATGAGGGTTTAGAATAGTCTTTCCTTATAAGTGATAAATCGAGCTTGCCCCAGTCTTTCCTTGGACGGAACTGTTGGCTGCTAAATGTCCAAAACATAGCAAGAAATGCAAAGCAGCGCCTAAATCCAATCCATATATTGCCCTTTGTCAGCGCGCCTAACGTGCGCCGAAGACAAATTTCTAAAGCTAGAAAATCGAAAGGTCGATTATGGAAACTCAAACATTCATGGTGGTTCAAGCCACACCAAATCCGGCAAATATGGAAGATTTGAAAAAATATGGTGCGCAGTCTTATGCTATAATGGAAAAGCATGGCGGCGCACGTATCGCGAATTACAATGTCGAAGCGGTGTTGGATGATGGCGACAAACCGGGGATAATTGGCGTGTTTTCATTTC
>JBLHMX010000131.1:0-7798 GCA_047622625.1 Paracoccaceae bacterium
CGGTGTTTAAGTTCGTCATCATCAAGCATTGCCCAACCACCAAGACGATCAAACAACTGGGTTTGCATGTGCGAGGCTGCTGCTTTTGTATAGGTCAGGCATAGAATTTTCTGCGGCGGCACTTCTTTCAACAACAATCGTGCGACACGGTCAGTTAGAACGCGGGTTTTTCCCGATCCGGCATTGGCCGACACCCAAGTCGAGTTTTCAGGCTCAGCTGCCCGAACTTGTGCCAGGGTTGCGTCATTTGGGGCAGATTTGGCGATAGTCATTCCATATCCTCGCCAACTGCGATGTCACTGTCTTGCCATTCACCAAGACGGGACAGATGATCGTAGTCTGATTTATCCGAGCGTTTTTCCATACGTGCCCGGGCTGTGTATCCGGTAGATTGGCGTCGATAGGCGCGGATTAGGTCGCGCAAACCCTCCCAAGCGATGTTGATTTGATCGTTGTCAATTTCAAGCGCGTATTCTTTACCTCCACCACCCAAACCTATATATTCAAGCCCGGCAATTTCTGCTGGGTCAAGATCATCAAACCCGCCTTTTTGTGCCATCGCGCCTTCAAGCGGCAGCTGCTTGTCGAAATGTTCGATCTGGCCTTTGGTTGGGACTGCGCCTGTTTTGTAGTCATAAATGATCAAACGCCCGTCGGTTGTTCGATCAATCCTGTCTGCTTTGCCGTACAAAGTGAACGCGGGTTCAGCGATGGTGACGTTGCCCCATGTCTCAAGGTTTTCAGGGTGACCGCGTGCGCGACGGGTTTTCTCGCCTTCTACAAAATTATAGGCAGCTTTACCAAGACGCGCCAGCCACAGGCGGCGGGTTGCGGGCCAAGGCACGTCGGTTTCAAACATGTCTTCGGCCAAGGTAAGCAATTGTTGTGCCGCATCATCTGGAAGGTTTTCTAATGTGTTCTCGATGAATTTTTGCAGCACATCATGCAAAGCCTGGCCGCGCAATAGGGCGTCAGGTTCGCGGCGGATTGCCTCGAGCCTGCGCAGGCCAAGCACTTTGCGGGCATAAATGGCATAAGGATCACGGATCAGTGTCTTTATTTGCGTAACCGAAAGTTTAGTTGGCCGGTCTTCAATCGGTGGGCGCGGAGATGGGCGTTTTTCAGCATCAAGCGAGACGGTTGGTTCTTCAAGTTTGGCCGCCAAATCAACCCAATATTGGCCTCGGGCTTTCATTTCCGTCACTCCAAGATTGCCGGTATCGCCCAAACCCATAAGCAAATTGGTCAGGCGAATTAACCAACGCGATGCAACCGTCGGCGCATCGGCATCGCGCGCGGATCGAGATAATACAACCTCAGGCGCGGCAATCGCTTGTTGAAAATCATGGGCTGACAGGCCGATGCGCCGTTCTGGCAATAACAGACCAGCGCTTGCTCGCATTGGCCGATTTAGCCAAGGGTCCGGTTCAGGTAGTTTTGGCCAAATACCATCATTTAGCCCACCAAGAATGACAAGATCGGCGCCCTGAACGCGGGCTTCAAGCGTGCCCCAGATGGTAATGTCAGAATGGGGTGTGAAAGTATTGCGAACCTCGGCTTTATTAAACACAGAACGCAATAGCGTGTCGTATTCAGTTGCTGATAATGCGCCTGCGGCATCTGCATTGTTTTCAAGATCGGCAAATGTTTTTGCGGCTTCTTCGCCTGCTTCTTTCAGCCACAACTCACCAGAACTCAATTGCCCGGTTGGACCTGCGGCTAATTTTTCGGCCAGCATTCGATGCCGTGAAAGATGATCGGCAAGCGGTGCTTGGGTAAGTGTTTTTTCATAAGAAAAACAATCACGTAACCACGCCACCCAATCGATAGAAGCCGTGTCAGCCTCTCGGGCATCAGCCCAAACCGACAAGTCGTCAAAATCAGGAAAGGGTGGCCCGCCCCTTAGTTTTTCCAGCTCCAGAACACGGCTTCGTAAAAGGTGTTGGCGGCGGCCAAGTGCACCATCTTGAACGGCCGAACATGTCAGCGGATGTTTAAGCAAGATTAGCAGGTTCTCGGACGTCAATTTCTGGCTTATGGCCTCGCTAACGAGGCGCAGAAACACGCCCGGTGGGCTGAGGGCAAGGGGTCTGCCGGCGCTGTCGTCTGGCTGAATATCCCAGCGTTGAAGTGCTGCAGTTACTTGGCGGGTTAGTTGCCGGTCGAGGGTGATCAAAGTTGCCTTTCGGCCATCTTCGGCAGCTTTACGTAAACACAATGCGATGGCCATGGCTTCTTGTCGAGGCGACGGCGCTTCGATCAGCGACATAGTGTTGGTTGCGTTAGTTAAATCACCCAACTCAGGCCCTTCGCTTAGCCATTGATCGGTGACAGGCGCGGGTCGCAAGGCAAGCGAGATTAAGCGATTGCGATCCGGATGCGTGGGGGAGCTGTTGCCCCAATTTTTAATGTCACAAGGGTCGATGCCAAGGGATCTGCTAAACTTGGCAAGTCCGGCTTGGGGGTGATCGGCAGCGGTTTCATGTTCTTCAAGCACATCAAAAACATGCGCCGGTAAATCAAAATCAAATCCGGGCAAGATAACAGCGCCTTGCGGAAGTCGCGCAACCGTCTGCATAAATAGCGCCGTTGCCCCGCGTGAACCAGTTGAACCAACGACAAGGACCGGGTGGTTAGGGGGTGAGACCGCCCATTTCTTTGCCAAATGTTCAACAACCATTCGTTGACGTGCTTCGGTGTCTGGTTCGGCTTCATTATCGAAATAGGGTGCCAGAATATTCAAAAATGTTAATGATTGCTGCCAGTGGGCGGCGTGGGCATCTGCGATTTCTAGGGATTTTAAACTGTCGGTCGATACACCTTCTCCCTGCATTTCATCCATTAATCCGGCTAACGAATCTGCAAGGTCGAAAAGAGCGGCGCGCGGGGCAAGATCGGGGTCTTTGTCCAACATTGCCGCGATTGTTTGAGACAGCTCAAGGCGTCGCCGTAACGGTGATATGGCAGGGGGGATTTCGGCGTCGATCATCGGATCGTTCGCCAAATCTGTAAGCACGCGGATGCGGGGTAATAGACTTGGCGGACCTTGCAACATCAACTCATGCAAACGGCGTTCGGTGCGCCGGGTATTCACGAATATCTCGACCTTTGCCAAAGCTTCGGGGGGTTGGTTTTTTAGGCGGTCACGTAATCCGGCCAAAAACGCAGCAGAGAAATCCACGCCCAAGGGCAAAGCAAAGCATCTTGGGGTTTTGCTTGGCTCAAACATCGGAAACAGACTGCATCATTTGTTGCGCCAAATCTATTCCTTCGGGTGAGCCGACGTCAGCCCATCCGCCCGAGTGTATCGCGCCGAAAAGCCGCCCTTGGGCGATCAGCTGATCCCACAGCACATTGAAAGAGAACCGCGTATCGGAAATTTCGCGGACTTGTCGGGTTTGAAGTACTTGCGCACCAGTATAAACATATGCCTTGCCACTGGTCGCACTGTGACGGCTGACCCGACCGGTTTCATCAATGTTGAAATCGCCAGAATATTTGTGACCTGTGGCATTTTCTAGCGGCACAAGCATCAAAAGCGCGGCCATTTTATTTGGCTGCCATGCGTTTCGAAGATTGGTCAGCGGATTGGCGCCAGACCAGATAATATCGGGGTTTAAGGTCAGGACAACATCCCGATCAAGCTGGCCCAAAGCATGTTTAAGACCACCGCCTGTTTCAAGTGCGCCATCTTTTTCATGCGAAATCATCACGTCATCGCGGGCTTTCATATGGTCAGCCAAAAGATGACCAAGATAATGCGTGTTGATCAGTTTGCGCCTGATCCCAGCAGCATCGGCCAGATCAAGCGCATGGTCGATCAAGGGTTTTCCGCAGACCTGGATCAACGGTTTCGGCAGCCTATCAGTCAATTCCCTCATTCGTGTGCCCCGACCAGCGGCGAATATCATCACGGTATCTAAAGTCATGCGCCACCCTTCTTAATCTGGGCAAGTATTCCTTCGGTTGGTGCGGGAATATAACGGGTGACAAACTCTTTCAAACCGACAAGCGACGGGTGACTGAGATCATGCATAAGATGCGCCCAAACTCGCGGGATTAAATCAACATAATCTGGTTTCAAATCGCGCCTACAAAGCCGCGCGAATATACCGATGATCTTTAGGTTTCGCTGCGCCCCTAAGCAGGCATAATCGCGTGCAAATGTATCGTGTGAAAGACCTGTTTGATCAAGGTAATGGGTGAACATCGCCTGTTGCAAATCGCGTGATGTATCGCGCCGCGCGTCTTCCAGTAAGGAAACAAGATCGTAAGCCCTATGTCCAAGCAGCGCGTCTTGAAAATCCAACTGACCAACGCGGGCAATTCCAGACCGTTTTGGCAACCACAGCAGGTTTTCCGCATGGTAATCACGCAATACGCAGACAGATTGATCGTTTTGTAATTGGTTACAAGTTAAGCGGATCAATGCGCCGTATTCGGATTGAATATCAGTGGGCGTTTTTTGCCCGGTGATTGCAGGAATGTACCAATCCGTCACCAATTCAGACTCGCGAACATATATATCTTCTGAATAATGCAGAAGGCCATCTGGTAGAGGTTGCCGATGGAGTTCAGCTAAGGCATCGACAGCAGTTGAGTATAGCAGGTGTTCAACCGCAGGCGTTTTTTCACAAACACGCGAATAAAGATCGTCGCCTAAATCTTCCATCAAGATCAGACCATTTGGGGCATCTTCGGCGTATATTTCCGGCGCGCTGAACCCCGTTTTCGAAAGATATGCGGCGATATTAAGAAAAGGCGCGGTGTCTTCACCTGATTCAGGTGGCGCATCCATCAAAACCGCCGAAAACGGTGCGGAAATCTGGGCCAGCCGGTCATACCGCCGGGCAGAGGCATCGCCAGCCAAGGGTGTGCGACTTGCCGCTTGCCAGCCCGACGACTTTAAAAACGATGCAATCTTGGTGGCGCGTTCACACATGATAAGCCAGTAACTTGGTGTTCACCCAGTCCCATTTGTCGGAGTGCGCTGTGATTTTCAACAGCCGATGGTCTTCGTTGTCGCACAGCCCAAAATCAAGCGAAAGTGCCGATTTCGGTGCCTCGATACCCAGCCGGTCAGGCCATTCCACGATGCAAAGGGCGACCTGAAAGGCGTCAAACAATCCCAATTCGGCGACTTCATCTGAATATGTTAGCCGATACAGATCACTGTGCCAGATTTCCAGATCCCCAGCTTGATAGCTTTGCACAAGGGTAAAAGTCGGTGATGGGATATCTTCGATCTGGTCGTGGTCAGACAGCAAGGCGCGGATCAGAGCCCTGGCGAAGCAACTTTTTCCCGCGCCAATAGGGCCCGACAGCAATAGAACATCGCCCGCTGCAAAACCCTGCCGCAAGAATTTCGCGACATCAGCAGTGTGATCTGAACTGGTCAGTAATACCTGCGTTGTCCAGCTTGGGGTTTCTAAGTTCGCCATACGACAAGTCTTAACAAGCGGCGTGGCGAGTACAAGTTAAGACCTAAGCGCGGGCCAAAGAAATTTTCTGAACCGATACTTCCGCGGAAGGTTTTTGGGCAAATTCACAGATAAAAGATCCTTGAACCAAAGGCTTAACTGACAAAGTTAGTGCGCCACCTGAAGTCATAGTTATTTCAACCTTTAAAGTTGATCGATCGGTTGACCGCTTTGCAAAATCAAGTAGCTCATCCCAAACGCTGGTGGCGTCACAAGCGGATTGCCACATTGTGACCGCTTCAGTGATACCCAAGCGTGACAACACTTCACGCGGGTCAATTCCCCAAAGATCGCTAAAGGCGTCATTTGACATGACCAGATCACCATTTGCGGCAAAAACGGCGATTGCGTCAACTTGGCAGTCAAGAACCGATTGGCCTAGTTCTAATTCACCGCGAAATTCGCGTTGTAACGAAATTGACGATGTTATGTCTTCAAACAAAAATGCGACAGCGCCTTCGGGGTGTGGGCGGCCGGTGACGCGGTAGGTCTGGCCAGTTGGCAGGGGCCAGTTTTCTTCATATGTGCCGTCTTCAGCGGCGCGTTCCAAGGCTTGGATCCGGTCGCGCCAAGATTTATAGTTTTTGTGCTCAGGCACGTGACGGTTTTCCCGCAATCGATCAAGAAATGCAGTCAGCGTTGGGCGTGCTGTCAGCCAAGTTGGTGAAAGGTCTGTTAAGTCAGCCAGGGCTGGGTTGAAAAGGGCCAGCTTTCTGTCTCGATCAAAGATTGCCAAACCAATTGGTAGGTGGGCGAAAGTTTTGGTTAGGGTTTGGACAAAGTTCCGCAAAGCCTCTTCGGCTTGAACAACGTGATCGGCGCGAAAAGCAAAATTCAGGATATTGCCATCGGCCTGGCTTAGGGAATTGGTCTCAAACCATTGGGATGTTTGATTTCCGGGCAACGTCAATGACTTTCGCCGAAATGCGGTGCTGTCTAAATCGTTGGATTCAAGAACCATTCGGTATGGGGGTGTATTGGGTGGGTTTTCAGGATCGAGCTTGGTCAGCAAATCAATATACGCTGGATTTGCCCATTGAACAGTTCCGTCACTTGCAACTTGCCATACAAGGTTATGTGATAAATCACAGACCTCGCGCAGAAAAACCAGTTCTTCAAATTGGGCGGTGATGGCTTTGTGTTCAACCGAAACAGCGGCTTCACCAATGGCGTTCTGGAAAATTTCGACCACAAGTTTACCGTTTCGCACTTTGCCGGAAATTCCATGATGTTTGCCATTTGAACGCTCGAAATCTAAGCCAAGGTCGGCCAGTGCCTGAAAGTGTTTCGCGACATTTGGAAAACCGTGGTCAAGTTTGCTTATCAGGGTCGTCCACACGGCATTGCGATCAACGGGCGCGCCCACATACATAAGGGCACTGGGCGTTGCGTTCACAAGTCGCGTGCCCTTGAAGACAAATATGGTTTTTGCAGGATTTCCCGAAAGCTGTGATGTCTGAATGCGCATCCGTTTTGATGGATTTTTGAACAGATTTTCTTGGCCAAGCACGAACACAGCAAAAAAGGCCGAGAATAGGCTGATCGAAACAAGAAACAGAACAGTCAAATAGTCCACCGGAAAAGCATCCTTTCAAAACCAGATAAATACTGCCGGCGATTTTTGGGGCTTCGCCTGAATCAAAAACAGTTTCCACAGCAACTAGCCGGAAGAAAATGGCTAGCAGGCGGATGGTTAATGAATGGTTAAATTTTTAACGGTGCGTTCTTACCAAGTGGCGCATGTGCCTGAATTACATCAAGTTCTAGCGATGCACGTTGCCAAATCACCTCGACAATCGCGCCGCGCCGCTCAGAGATTTCCTCGGAATGCAGGAATGGATCGGTGCCATTGGCAAAGGTCACTTCGGCGCCCGAACGCTCTAATAATGTTTTGGCGATAAACAGGCCAAGGCCCATGCCTTCGTATTCTGGCCGTTTGGCCTTATCCTTTTCGTGCCGACGCTTGCGAACAAACGGATCACCAATCCGCCCGATTAAATCTGCAGGATAGCCCGCGCCATCATCCGCAACCACAACCGCGATTGTTTCGCCGGTCCAACGTATATCTATCCACACATTGGCGTTCGAAAAATCAACGGCATTCTGAATGAGATTGCGAATGCCGTGCACAATTTCCGGATGCCGGCGAATTTGCGGTTGTTTCAAAGGCAGCGAATCGTCGCGTTCGATGTTGAAATGGATCACTTTGCCCCGATTTTGGTGCGGTTCAGCAGCTTCTCGAATAACTTCGGAAATCGGGGCATGACGCACCAACATATCGTCTTTGCCCGTACGACCCATGTCACGTAGAATATCAC